>DYHU01000113.1 GCA_020724025.1 Syntrophorhabdus sp.
GTCATGCCCCCTTCCTTGTGCCCAGCCACCTGACTTATGGGACACGGTCAGTTTGCTAAAGGGGGGCGAGGGGGGTTACAGCCGGTTGATCAGGCTCGCCATATAGCCTGCACCAAACCCATTGTCAATATTGACCACGCTGACCCCTGAGGCACAAGAGTTTAGCATCGCTAAAAGCGCTGTGATGCCTCCGAAACTGGCCCCATAGCCGACACTGGTCGGCACGGCGATCACTGGTTTGTCAACCAACCCTCCCACCACACTGGGGAGTGCTCCCTCCATCCCTGCCACCACGATGAGGACCCGGGCCTCATCCAGCCTTTTCATCTGGGAAAGCAACCGATGAATCCCCGCCACACCGACATCATAAAGGGTCTCCACGCGATTGCCCATGATCTCCGCAGTGACAGCCGCCTCTTCGGCCACCGGGATATCCGTCGTGCCGGCAGTGATCACCAGGATCGTCCCTTTGCCCTCCATTTTTACAGAATGGGTAAGAAAGGTGAGCGTTTTTGAAAGGGGATAGTAACGGCTCTTCGGAAAAATCTTTTGGATCTTTTTTGCCGTCTTCTCCTCGAGACGGGTGAGGAGGATGTTCTGGCCTTTCGCCTTTAATCCCTTCATAATCGAGAGAATCTGCTCGGGTGTCTTTCCTTCCCCCCAGATTACCTCCGGAAAACCCTTTCGAAGGCTTCGATGGTGGTCCACCCTCGAATGGCCCAGGTCTTCGAAGGGAAGCGACTTCAGCCGGGCCATGGCCTCATCAATGGAGATCCTCCCTGACCTCACGCTTTGCAAAAGGGATTCCAGTTTTTGAATGTTCATCTTTTTTCAAAAATTATTCTATTCAGTCAACCGGTGAAAAGTCAAGAAAAACTCCTGAGGGGTAGTAACCCCTCAGAAGGTGTGAAAAAATCCAGTCAGAGGGGCAGGCAGGGACATCTCCAAAGTTTTACAATTGCGGTCATTTAATAGGGCAAGGGTAAACAACCTGTTGATTCTTTTCAATAATCCGTTCATCTTGACTTTGGTAACCTTCTTAAGTATAGTAAATCAAACCGAATCCTTATTCCTCAAATTTTATCGAAGGCAAAATAGAGAACCAGATGTTTTAAACAGATGGCTATGCGCCGAACCCATTTGAGAGTGCAATCCTATGGATAGCCGTGAGGGAAGCCCTTCGGGGGAAGAAAAAGAGAAGAAAGCCATTCATGGGATTCTCGTCAAGATTCTCGATAAATGGCAAACCCAAATCCAGGAGGGAGTCAAGGAAGACTTAGAGGAAACCCTCGTCATTTCTCCGGAAGCTTCTCAAAGAGGAACATCTCCTCCTCTTCGGGATAAGGAAACAGAAGAGATTCTTCAAGAAACAGTTATCCTCGCTCCTCAACGAACGACCCGAGAAGCTCAAAGCCCTTCAACGGAACCTGCTTCTAAGTCTAAAGAAATTTCCGAGAAGGATCAATTTTTAGAGGAAACCGTCATCCTGAAGCCAAGAAAGATTCGGGACAAGGCCAATGGGTAGTTCTATTTCCATAGAAATGTTGACCCCTGAGATCAGAACGATTTGTCAATCAGACCCCTTGAGGGCCGAAACATTGATTGAAGCCTATCTCGGACAGGTATGGAAAGGGAGTTCAACCGCTGAAAAGATAACCCTCCTTGAAGAACTGATTCGCCAGTTTGAAACCATCTCTCCCAGGACCCGGCCGGATGTTGATATCGAATCGAAAGAGTTTTCCCGCCTCTTCTCTCTTCTTTTCGGAGAAAGAATCTCTGTCCCGGATCTGTCCTCTGCAGAACTCATGGAGAAATTAGCCCATTCCTTAAATACGATCTTCGATTCCTTAAATCAGATCATCCGGGTGATCCATGTGACGCTATTGGGCCAAAAGCCGGAACTCGAAACCATCCGGCATATCATCGGTTCCCAGTTGGAGGAAGAAACTAAGACGGATTCTCTCCAGATCTATCTCGCCCAGATCCAGGAAGCCTTTTTAATTGCCCACAAGGCTTTTCAAGAGGCAAGCCATGCCAAAATTGGTGAAATCCTGAGGGAGCTCGGTCCGGAACGTCTGGAATCAGAGCCCGTTGGAGGCCTAAAATTCGGCCCCCTTCGTAAGGCCGAGCTCTTTGAAAGGTATAAGGAGAGATTTCAGGCTTTTAAGAACTGGTTTGACTCCGGCCGTTTTGATGAAGAACTTTTAAGAGAATTTGAAAAAACCTGTCAGAAACGATATGATGCCGATCGGAGGTAAAAGGATGAAAACGTATCGAACCCTATTGCAACTTCTTCTCCCAGCCCTCTTTCTCTGTTCCTGTGCGACCGTCGTGGTGCCACCGAGGTGGGAATATGAACCCAATGCCATTCACCTCAATCTGAAAAGTGATCCTCAACTCAACCTCTTTCAAGGAAGAGCTCATACGCTTGTCCTCTGCGCCTACTTCTTGACGGACCCCAATGAGC
Organism: Syntrophorhabdus sp.; assembly: GCA_020724025.1. The sequence goes on from DYHU01000113.1 coordinate 2,468, forward strand.
TCAATCAACTCATGGATGAAAAAGGAGGGCTGGAGAAACTCTGCGATTGCACCAAGTTCCATCCCAGCGTGACCAGCGCGAAGAGACTCATCATCCATCCAAACAGAGAATATAAGGAAACGCTCGACCGGTCTGCCGGAGCCAAGTATGTGGCTATCGTCGCAGGGTATTTCAAACTCCAGAAGGAGAATGTCGTCCGCCTCTTCACCATTCCCGTCGTGGAAGAGAAGAAGGGAAACACCCTCTATCAAAAACCAGGGGTGCTCCGTATCGATCTCAACTTGACCTCTCAACAAATTCAGGAAATAAAGGGGAAGTAAACCCCGTCAGAAAGGACAGGGCTTTTAACCCCGCCCTTTCTAAAAGGAAGTGAAATTCTGATACACAACAATCCATCCCCGCTTTAAAAGTGGGCTTTCTAACGGGGTAAAAAGAATGGATATCCAACAACCGCTCTTCTGGCATCAAGGGCTCTTTCTTCAGCCACAGCATTTCCAACTTCTAAATCTCTCATTGCAATCTCTCCTAACGCCGTTTCACCATTTCATGGAACCCCACTTCTGGGGAACCGGTGAACTCGAAATCCAGAAGGCCGCCCTGGGAATGAGATCCCTCAACCTTCTCAAGGGCGCCTTTCTCTTTCCGGATGGAACCTTTGCCGTCACTCCGGGAAACGCTCTCGTCGAAGCCCGGCCCTTTGAGGAGGCATGGGTTGAAGGAGGAAAACCGTTCACTGTTTACATCGGTCTTAAAAAGTGGAATCCATCAGGCGAAAATGTGACCGTGGTTGATAAACTGGAGAATCTTTCGGAAGTGACGACCCAATTTGTCACAACACCCGATCCTGAAGAGGTCAAGGATCTCCACTCGGGCGGACCCCTGGGCCGGGTGAAAAGGCTTCACTATCTTCTCAAAATCTTCTATGAGACGGAGAGGGAGCAATTAGGCGACTATGTCCTGATTCCCGCGGCTCAACTGGAAAGAATGGGCGAAGAGATCCGGCTCTCTCAACGCTTTATCCCTCCCTGCCTGACCATCTCCAGTTCAGAACCTCTCTTTTATCTCGTCAAGGAGATTAGGGACCAGCTCGCCGCTCGCGCTCACCAGCTCGAAGAGTATAAAAGCCAGCGTGGCATTCAGACGGCTGAATTTGGATCCAGAGATATGGTTTACCTTCTGGCCCTGAGATCGCTCAACCGTTATGTCCCTATTCTCTTCCATTTTACAGAAGTTCCACAGGTCCATCCCTGGGCGGTCTATGGCGTTTTGAGACAGACGATCGGAGAACTCTCTTCCTTTTCGGAGCGGGTCAATGTGATGGGGGAGTCGGAGGACGGGAGCCGTGTTCTTCCCAATTATGATCACCGGAACTTATGGGAATGTTTCTCGGCGGCTCAGGATCTGGTGGTCCAGCTTTTAGATGAGATCACCGCTGGGCCGGAATATGTCATCCGTCTGATCTACGACGGCACCTATTATGCCGCTCCCATGAAACCCGCCATATTCGAAGGACGCAACCGCTTCTATTTAGTGCTCAAAACCGAAGAGGATCCCAAACTGGCGCTTAAGTCGATGGAGACCATGGCCAAATTGAGCTCACGCGAACATCTGCCCATTCTGATCGCACGCGCCCTCCCCGGAGTCGGCATAGAGCATCTTCCCGTTCCTCCCCAGGAACTGCCCCGGAGGGCCCGTTCGATCTATTTCTCCGTGAATCATCATACTGACCAGTGGGCGCTCTTGCAGAAGAACAATAATATCGCCCTCTACTGGGACAATGCTCCAGAAGATCTGGAGGTGGAGCTGATGGTGGTGGGCAGATAAACATGAAGCACCAAATCCCAATACCCAATAACCAGATAATGACCAAAATCCCAAAAAATCAGAATCTGTTGGTTATTGGAGTTTGGTGATTGGATATTATTTGGTCCCGCCCTGGCGGGATTGGAATTTGGTAATTGGAATTTGACATTAAGAGACTCGATTGCGATTGTTAAGTTCTTAAGTCTCAATTCTAAATTGGAGTCTACTATGCATCTGACCGATTCATTTATGGAACTGGTGGCCTATGTTGTCTATTTCGTGAAAACCGTAGAAACCAAACAGCCCCCCTATGAGCAGGTGAAAGCCGATATCCTGCGCCTCCTCACCCAGAGTGAGAATGTGGTCAAGAAGGAACTCTTCTCACAGGAGGATTACGACCTGGCCCGCTTCATGGTCTGCGCCTGGGTTGATGAATCCATTCTCAGCTCTTCCTGGAAGGAGAGAAGTCAATGGCAGAGGGAACAGCTTCAACGCCTCTACTACCATACCCTCGATGCGGGAGAAGAGGCCTTCGAGCGATTAAATGGTCTTGGCCTTCATCAGAGAGAGGTTCGCGAGGTCTACTATCTCTGCCTGGCCCTGGGATTTATGGGTCGCTATCACCATAAAGGAGACGAGTATCTCCTCGAACAGGTGAAGACATCCAACCTCAAAGTGCTTCTCGGAAGCTCGGTCGGGATTCCTTCCCTCGAGAGGGCGGAGCTCTTTCCGGAGGCTTTTCCGGTCGAAGCAATGGAGCTTGGCCCCCAGAAGCAGAAGTTTCGTCTTTCACCCTTTACGATTGCCTGTCTGGCCGGGCCTGTCATCCTCTTCGGTCTCCTCTTCTTCATCTATCAATTTGCCCTCAGCGGGGTAGGCGAAAATTTTTTAAAGGCGGTGCCATAAATGAAAACCTTCTTCTTAAAATATCTTAAATACGCTCTCATTGCCGTGGCCGTCTTTCTGGTTATCGTCCTCGCCTTCGGACTGGCGCTCCTCTTCGATTGGCCCTGGTGGATGGGGTTCTTCATTCTTTTGATCCTCATCGGATTGGGAATCGGTTTCCTCTTCCTCCGGAAGATATGGCTCAGGCGTAGGGAGGAGAAATTCGTTCAACAGGTGATTGAACAGGACGAGTCCAATCTCAAAACCCTCTCCGGAAAAGAGAAGGATGACCTCAAGGAGCTTCAGAATCGCTGGAAAGAGGCGGTCGATGCCCTGAGGCGTTCCCACCTGAGAAAGTACGGAAACCCCCTCTATGTGCTCCCCTGGTATATGGTCATCGGTGAGAGCGGCTCGGGCAAAACCACCGCGATCACGAGCGCCCGTCTCTCCTCTCCCTTTGCAGAGATGAGCCGGACCTCGGGCATCTCAGGAACAAAAAATTGCGACTGGTGGTTCTTTGAGCAGGCCATCCTCCTCGATACGGCTGGAAGGTATGCGATCCCCATCGATGAAGGCAGGGACAAGGAAGAATGGCAGAGGTTTTTAGCCCTCCTCATTAAATATAGAAGGAAAGAACCGATTCACGGTCTCATTGTCACGGTCGCCGCCGACAAATTAATCGAAGGACAAACCGAGGCTTTGGAAGAGGATGGGAAAAATATTCGTCGCCGGATCGATGAGTTGATGCGGGTTCTGGGAACCAAGTTCCCTGTCTATGTCCTGGTGACCAAGTGCGACCTGGTCCAGGGGATGACCCAGTTCTGTGACCAACTTCCGGAAAAGAACCTCGATCAACCCATGGGATTCATCAATCAAGATCTCATCACCGATGTGGCCGCCTTTCAGGAACGGGCCTTCCAGGCCATAGGCGAACGCTTGAGGAATCTCCGGATTCTTATGATCCATCAACCCGGGGCAAAAGGCGTGGAGCCCGGGCTTCTCCTCTTTCCTGAGGAGTTTGAAAATCTGAAGAGAGGTCTTCAAGCTTTTATGAGTGGAGCGTTTAAAGAGAACCCCTATCAGGAGACGCCCATCCTGAGAGGCCTTTTCTTCAGCAGTGGCCGTCAGGAAGGAAGCCCCTACTCCCATTTTCTAAAGGCGCTGGGCCTGATCGGAGAGAAGGAGGTGTTGCCCGGAACGAGCAAGGGCCTCTTTCTCCACGATCTCTTTGCCAGAATCTTCCCCAAAGACAGGGGGCTTTTCGCACCGACCAAGCGGGCCCTTCAGTGGCGGTTGCTGACGAGAAATCTCGGCCTGACCGCCTGGATCGTTTTGGTGGTTGCCCTCTGCGGACTGCTCAGTTTCTCATTCGTCAAAAATCTGAAGGTGATTAAAGATGCCAGAGACGAGTTCTCCAAACCCATGGCCTTAAAAGGCGATGTCCTCACGGATCTCCTCACCATGGATCGCTTCTGCCAGTCGATTCTGAAAGTGGAGGAACAGAACCGGGGTTGGTGGATTCCCAGGTTCGGATTGACCGAAAGCAAGAAGGTGGAGATGGGGCTGAAGAGCAAATATTGCAAACAGTTCCAGACCGTCTTCTTGGCCTCCTTTGATAAACAGATGGCAGGGACCCTGGCCACCCTGACGATCACCACGCCGGACGAGACGATCGCCCAGTATGTGACCCATCTGGTCAGACGGATCAATCTCCTCAAGGGTAGGCTCGAAGGGCAACCTTTCCCCATCCTTCAGGCAAAACCCCAGCCTTCCTATGAGCCCATTCCGATCACAGCAGATTTGAAGACGATCTCCGAGATGAAAAAGAAATTCGGTCAGCTCTACCTCTACTATCTCGTCTGGCGCTCCGACACCGGCGAGATCAATAAAGAGATGTCCATCCTTCAGGCCTGGCTAAAAGACCTCCTCGGCGCCAAGAGAACAAACCTTCGCTGGCTCACCCTCTGGGCCGATCGACAGGGAACGATTCCATCCATTACGCTCCGGGACTTCTGGGGAGGAAGTCTCTCATTGGCCGAGGAAAAAAATGTTTCACCCTCTTTCACCCGGAAGGGAAAAGAGGCGATCGACTCCTTCATCAAGGAGATCGAGTCAGCTCTTGCCGAACCCCTCCTCCTGGCCAATCAGAAGACCGATTTTGAAAAATGGTATCCCAATGTCTGTTTCGATGGCTGGCAGAATTTTGTGGCCTTCTTTCCGAGAGGAGCGGAGCGGTTAAAGGGAATCAAAGAATGGCAACCCGTGGCTTCAAAAATGGCAACGGACCAGGGCCCCTACTTCGCATTCTTAAACAGAATCGCCACAGAACTTGAACCCCTCCTCCAGGTGGAAAAGCTCCCCTTCTGGCTCCAGCAGGTCTATCATCTTCAGGTGGTGAAAGTCCTCAGTAAGACCCAGAAAGAAGGGGGCCTGCTTGATAAGGCCGCAGAGGAGGCAAGAAAATGGATCGCTCAACTGGAGAAGACCCTTGGAAAGGAAGTGGGACAGGCAGAGGCACAATCCCAGGCCGCCAAGGCCTACCAGGAATATCTCAATGGTCTGGCCGCCATTGTCCAGACCACAGCCTCCCGGCCACAGGCCTTTCAGATGGCCTCCCAGGTCTATGGTGAGGACCCGGCCATCAGTAAATCGCCTCTGATGGCCTGCGCCTCTTCGCTCAATCGATTAAAAGGCCTGATGATGAAGGGGAGGCCCACGGAGGAGATCTCCTGGAAACTGGTGAGCGGGCCTCTCGACTTCCTCTGGTTCTTTGTCCGAAGAGAGACTGCCGGTTATCTTCAGGCCCAGTGGGAAGAGAAAGTCCTGGCCGAGGTCCAGGGAATGACAGGTCAGCAGGCGGTCCAGCTCCTCTTGGGGCCGGATGGTCATGTCTGGAAATTTATGAAGGGCCCTGCCGCTCCTTTCGTATCCAGAACTCCGAAAGGTTACTCTGCAAAAGAAGCCCTTGGAGGGACCATTCCATTTGAGGCCTCTTTTCTCACCTTCCTGACCAAAGGGGCGCCTGCTCCAACCCTTGCCAAACAGAACTATACGGTGGTGGTGAAAGGACTGCCCACGGCATCCAATCCGGAGGCCAGGGTAAAACCTCACAGCACGAAACTGGAGCTCCAGTGCGCGAGCAGCGCCCAGAGCCTCGTCAATTACAATTATCCGGTCAGCAAGACCTTTCAATGGTCTATGGAGACCTGCGGCGATGTTCTCTTCCAGATCGAGGTGGGAAACCTCGTCCTGACAAAGAAATTTACCGGCAACCAGGCATTTCCCGACTTCCTCCAGGAATTCAAAGAGGGACAGAGAACCTTCTTACCTGGTGAGTTTCTCAATGAGAAGGCCGCACTCGAAGGCATGGGAATAAAACAGATCAAGGTCAATTACCAGTTCGGCGGAGATTTTCAGGTGCTTGTCGGACAGATCAAACCCATTCCAGGACAGGCGCCCGGAAATATCGTGAAAGCCTGGGAGGAATGATGGCAAACTTCTCCTGGCAGTGGTCTGCTTTCGGAAAACATCCGGTCGCTACGGACTTTTTCAGGCTGGGTAAAGAGGCTCCCCTGCTAAAAGGTTTTTCCGATTGGGTGGAAAAGGGTTATCAGGCCCTGATCTCCAGAAAAAATACCCATACCCCTTCGGGTCATTCTGCCTGGCGATTCTGGGCAAGGGGTTCACAAAAAGAGCATATCGCCTGTGGAGTGATCAGGGATAGCAGTGATAGCGTGGGCCGGCCCTATCCACTTCTCATCATGGGAACCGGCCCTCTTTCAGGCTGGGAGGACCATTGGGATCTTCTCCCCTTTGCCTGCGATAGGTCCTGGGGTCAGATTGAATATCTCTCCGCTCTGGTGGCCAATGATTTTAAAAAATTGGAAGCGGAGGTTCGTCACATCCGATCCCCCTCTTCAGAATGGTCGGATTGGAGTCTGAAAAGGAAAGAGGTAGAAAGTCAATGGCTCCATCCCCATACGGACCCATCTTCGTCGAGCTTGAAGGAGATGGAGGAGCGGGCCTCGACAGCGCCCGGGAGCACTGAGTTCATTGTCTCTTTAGACCCAAATCCGATGAACGACCAATTTGCCCAGGTCAGTTTCTGGCATTATCTCTTTAAGAACCAGGGGCGAGTCGCCCCGAATGCCATCTTCATGGGAGGGAGTTTGGAAAAGGCTTGTCTGGCGATGTTCAGAAGGCCTCTCGTTCCGGCAGACTTTGTCCAGCTCTGGTCTGTCTCTTCGGCCACCCCCTCACCCTTCCCCTCTCCTCTCGGGGGAGAGGGATAGAGAGAGGGGGAACGATAGGTGGGACATTCCTGTCCCGCATGTCTGCGGTAGGTAAGTCAAGACGGGGTTAGAAAACCCCGTCTATCGATGTAGAAATGGATCGCTATGGAACTCGAATCCTTAGGCAAGGAACCCATCAGCCAGGAACAACCGACCGGCACGGATGTCCGGTTCGAGCCTCTCTTCGAAGAGCTTCAGGCCGAGGTCGGTAAGCTTTCCTCTCTTGCAGGCCCTGCCAGTGTGGATTGGGGAAAGATTACCAAACTCTCCTCTGAAATTCTTGCAGAGAAATCGAAAGATCTCCTGGTCGCAAGTTACTTAGCCGTGGCCCTGATCTACAACCGCCAGATCGAAGGGTTTGCGATCGGCCTGAAGGTCTATCAGGACCTTTTGGAAACATTCTGGGATCGTCTTTATCCCGCAAAGATCAAGGGCCGTGCGGGCGCCATTGAATGGTGGGTCGAGAAGACCGAGGGGGCTCTGAAACAGGTGAGGCAGCGCTCTCTTCCTCCGGATCAAATCAAATCTCTTAAGGAGAGGGTGGAGAAGATCGAACAGTTTCTGAGCCAGAACCTCGAAGAGCCTCCCTCTTTCAGTTCAATTCAGGATCAATTGGAAACTCTATCCCCGTCTCCGCCTGAGAAGCCAAAGGGAGAAACGTCCCCTCAGGCAGAGAAAGCGCCCCACGGGGAGCCCGCAGTCTCGGAAGCCATCGCCACTTCGCAAGATGCCCAGAAGGCTCTGAACTATGGGCTCCAGAAAATCCGTGAGGCCATAGCCTTTCTCTGGCAGGAAAACCTCTCCAATCCGCAATCCTACCGGTGGTCCAGAATCATCTTATGGTCGAATGTAGAAGCGCTCCCGCCCGCAAACAATGGCCAGACCCGAATTCCCCCGCCCCCTGCCCAGGCCAAAAATATCTTCTCCGAATCAAGAAATAAGGGGGATCACGAAGGTCTCATCAGGTCAGCGGAGGGAAGGCTTCCTCAATTCATTTTCTGGATCGATCTGAATCGCCTCGTTTCAGAAGGTCTGGCCAATTTAGGAGAGAATTACCAGAGAGCAAAAGAGGCGGTTAACCAGGAGACAGCCTTCCTCCTTCACCGCCTTCCGGGCCTGGAGCATCTCTCTTTCTCTGACGGAACTCCCTTTGCAGATCCTGAAACCAAACAATGGTTAAAAGAGATCGCCTTAAAGGGGGGAGGAGCCGAAGAATCTACTTCGATGCCTACCTCGATCATGACCCCACAGGACAAACATCCCATCGAAAAGGAGGTGGAGCAGGCTCAGGCGCTCATCAAGAAAGGAAAGCTCCTCGAGGCCATTGAGGGGCTCCAGCAGAAATTCCAACACAGTCCATCCCAGAGGGAGAAACTGCTCTGGCGTCTGGCATTGTCCCAGCTCCTGGTCAAGAACAAACAGGTGAAGGTGGCCCTGCCCCATCTCGACCAGATCTTAAAAGACATTGACTTTTACAGGTTGGAGGAATATGATCCTGATTTAGCCTTAAAAAGTCTTAAGGCGGTCTGGACCGGACTCTCCTCCCAATCGGATCAGCCGTCAAAGGAAAGGGCATTGGAAGTGTTACAGCG
>DYHU01000529.1 GCA_020724025.1 Syntrophorhabdus sp.
GACGGGTGCGGTATTCTCCGTATTGTTTTTCCTCCTTCTCTTTTAGGACGCGGAAGGTTTCGCCGGGTTGCTTATGCTTTGTTATCAATTGCTTATTGATTAGATGTTTTGATTTAGGTATGAGTTTACCAAATTAGGGGAAAAAATCAACGGAATTGAAAATTTGGATTTAGTCTTCTACTTCCCCGTCTGGCCTTGAGCCCCTCTCTTCTTCCATGGCCTCATCCACCATCTGATCAACATCCTCACCCATGTCTTCGCCCAGTTCCTTGCCCATCTTTTTCATCCATTTGGCCATGCTCTTCGGGTCCTTCTCATCGATATCACCCCATTTCGAGGGATCGGCCAGGCTCTCCATTCGGCTTTCCTCCGAGCGGATCACCCTCACCCTGGATAGGACGCGGGACATCTTTTTACTGTTACATCGTTTGCATTGGGGTTTAAACTTCTCATCGGTTCGGATCAGGAGGAACTCGGATATCTTTCCGCACTCTTTGCAACGATACTCATAGATGGGCATATCTCCCCCACCCCTCTATCACCTCCCCACTGGGGAGAGGAGGTTTTGAGGTTTTTTTCTGACGAAAGAGAAGAAATAGAAGAGATTGAGGACTCCCGTGAGAGAGAGGCAGAGAAACATGATGGGATAATTGGTCAACTGCAGGATGATGCCCATGACCACCGAGCCCATGCCTATTCCGAGATCGGAAAGCGCCATATAGGTCCCTATGGCCGGTCCTCTTGAGGAACCCGCAAGATCAATGGCATAGGCCACCAGTGTGGGATAGTAGAAGGCGTTTCCCATCCCCCAGATCACAGCCACGAGGATAAACATGGGCAGGGAGGAAGAAAAAGCGAGAAGGGCCATCGCAATGGTCTGGGCAACAATGCAGGGGAGAAGCACCTTTTCCCTCGCATAGAGGTCCAGAATCTTTCCGCCCAGACCGCGGGCCAGGATGAGGGTGATGGCCAGCGCCGCAAAGAAAAGACCGGGATTGGCAACGCCGTGATGGAGAGCATAGAGGGAAAAAAAGGCGGTCACCGCACCCCATACGAAACTCCCCAGGAAAGCCATGATCGCGGCAGGAAGGGCCTCACGGCTCAGGAGGGGTTGCTTGCGCAACGATTCTTCTGCCGGACCAGGATCCTGTCCTTTTAATTGCAGGGAGATGAAGAGGGCGCCCAGGGATAGACCCGCGCAGACCAGAAAGAGAACGGGAAAGTCGAAATGGTTGATGAGGGCCATTCCAAAAGAGGGGGCCAGGGCAAAGGCGACATTGATGGCGAGATAGAAAAAGCTGAGGCTCTGTCCCCGATGGGCCTCCGGACTGATTTGGGCAACCAGCGTGAAGGAAGCGGTTGCAAAGAGGGCCAATCCGATCCCCTGCAGGATCCTGACGATCAAAAATGGCCAGAAGGGTTTTGCCAAGAGGTAGGCCGCCGAGGAGAGGGCGAAGAGAAGGGCGCCTGCAATCATGAAGTTTTTCTCCTGAACCCTGAGAAGGGCTCTTCCCACAAAAGGCCTCAGGATGAGCGAGGAAACGCTGACCGCTCCGATCAGGACACCGATCCCCGCCTCCGTCACTTCCAATCTTGAGAGGTAGATGGGAAGGGTGGGGATGAGCGTAAAAAAGACAGAGGAGAAGGCGACCTGGGCAAAGAAACTGAGAATAAAATCGCGTGTCAATATCTTCCGGACGGTCATGCCTCTCTATCATATTGTATAAAAAACTCCGTGTAAAGAGGGTTTCTCAGAGACATTGCAATTCAGACACTATAGGGCATAGTTCGGGCAAGAAATCGCCGGAGGCTC
>DYHU01000530.1 GCA_020724025.1 Syntrophorhabdus sp.
CAATAGTTCCATTTGTTTAGCGGTTAATTCATTTTTCATTTCCTATTTCCCATTTCTCATTTCATATTTATATTGGTCTACATATGTAGACCTTTTACCCTATAAAAAAAGAAATGTCAAGAAAAATTTAGAGATCACGTAACACTCTTTTATGGTGGCTGAAAAATACCTACCTCAGCCCTTTAGGGCTGATGAATTCCCGCCAGGGCGGGACTAAAGCCCTTAGTTACAAGTTTTTCATAGGCTTTTATCACTTGTAACCGAGAAGGTGTGAAAAAATACTTTAGCCCTCGATTTAACAGCAACTTGAACGCTGGGAATCAGAACAGGATTTAGATGGATTCTCGGAAGGTTCAATATAACAGCATGACTCTTTTTTCTTTCCAAGTTTCGAATTGATCACTGCGGCGGCGCAGCCCACACCCGACTGAACACTTAAGGCCTCAACCGGGCAATTTCGGGAGCAGGCCCCACACTCCATACAGGCATCCCGGTTGACGATCTCGGCAGTGCCATTTGTCAAACTTAAGACGGCATGGGGACAGACGAGCAAACACATCCCGCAACCCACACACTTTTTCTCATCAAGTTTTAAAGTGACCACATCCTTCAAATAGATCAGGTGATTCATCATTCGAACTCCTTATAATATGAATTGGGATCCTAACCAGAGAATGACGCCAGTAATTCCGGCGCCAATCTGAAACGGTACGGCCCATCGCATCTCTTTTTTCACCCCGGAGAGGGAGGTATAGGTTGAAGCCCCTGTAAAATTCATCGCTAAAAAAGCTGAAAGCGCTGGTATGAGTAGGAGCCAGGCCAGCATCTCAAAACGTCCTGCTAATGTGATCCCATTATTCCATCGAAAAACTACAAAGAAAAAAGCAGCTAATAATCCCACAAAAACTCCTTTAATTGAAAAAGCCCGGCCTGGCAGCCAGGGGAGTAAGGTGGGTGTTAAAACAGCCCCAGCCAGAATGGCAGTCAGAATGGCCAGAGCAGAGAAGAGACCTTGATTTAAGGCGTTTGTCCAACCCTCCCCTGACCTCCCGAAAAAAGTGAGAAGAAACAGAATGGGAATGATAAATAGTCCCGCCTTCAGGGCGGCGACAAGTTCAATAGGGATAAGCACTATCCGCTCCCAGGTTGTAAAAGTCTTGAATCTCATCTCCGGAGTCGCCTTCAACCCTGCATCGAGGAACTTCGGTACATCGGTTGCCCGTATGGGACCATAGATGACTTTGAACCCCGATAATTTCTTCACCTCATGAGCAGCTACCCCAGGGCCACCCAACTGGGGCAGAATCAATTCCCGGTGCGAGACAACCTGGGCAAGACCACTCGATTCGATTCGGTTAACAAGCTCCATTGTGCCAAAAGTCCCCTTCCCTGCCGCACACCAGACATTGATCCCCTTTGTATCGAGGACCAGAATCCATATGTTCCGGCCAGGTAAGGCTTCACGGAGTCTATCAAAACTCATCTTGTAATTGGCCGTGACCAATACAGGGGATTGGTGATCGGGTGTTCCTAAGGCATAAAGACCGGGGTTGATGGTGTAATGCATTCGGCCTATTCCCCAGCGGGCATTGAAGGTTCCCAGATGATCGCTCCGGGTGAGAGTAGATGAAACCTGTGGAACCAAACCCACCGGCGTTTCAAACGAGCCAATCACAAAGGGTTGTTCTAAACCAGAAAGACTCAACTGAGCCTTTTCTTTGGGTGGTCAACAGCTCGCGGTCTGAGAACAATCGCTCTGCTGTACTGAGGTGTAACATTTCGATTCATCCATAATAATCTCCCT
>DYHU01000531.1 GCA_020724025.1 Syntrophorhabdus sp.
CTAAGGGCTTGCGGAAAAATAACTTCTCAATTTGCCGGGCATAGGGTATAGTTCAGTTTTGGAAAGAGATGGTAACGATTGATTAAGACTTGAGCTTGAAGTTCATCCGAGACACGTTCTTTCAGGGAATAGTGTTTTCGGTTTAGCGTGGCGGTCACTTTAAGCCCTGGTTCGGTTTTTGTCGTACGGATATATTTTAGAGCTGTTTGTAAATTGATAAGGGGGACACCCGCCCAGTTCTTGGAAATCTCCGAGAAGAGCCGATGCTCAATGGGGTTCCATTTCGAGGCGCCGGCGGGATAATGGCAAACCGTGACTTTCAGCCTGTACTGCTGACAGAAATCGTGCCAAAGATGATACTGCCATGCTGCATTGGAAGGACTGTTGCTGCCGCCATTGTCGGCGAGAATGAGAATGCGACGAGCACAGGAATAACGTTGAGATCCATACTTTTTCCACCAAGCGCAGATGGAGTCGATGGCGAATGCGGCTGTGTCATGGCTGAGACCGATATAGACGGCACCGTCGTTAGCGATCGTATCATAGATGCCGTAGGGAATGATCTTGGCTGAAGCATAAGAGGGAAAGTCATGATCGGCAACATCACAGGCCTGGTCACGCCAGGCGCGACCGGGGTTTTTGAAGTTACCGATGAGCTCCTTCTTTTTTGTGTCGATACTAATGACCGGCTCTTGCCTTCGAGCGAAGTGTTCACGCATGCGACAGATATGGCGAAATTGCAGATCGCGGTCGGTACGGTGTTGTAGGGAGCCGTTACCGCTGAGGGCGATTCTCTTGCGATTGGCTTGCAAGGAATATCCCAGTTCCTTGAGCATGCAGCCGACCCACTTATCGCTGACCATAATGCCTTCCCGCTTGAGCTCATCAGCTATTTTTCTGGTAGCCTTGCGGGTCCATTTCAATCCGGTCATCGGGTCCCCCGCCGTTTCGTATTTCATCAGAGAGCGAATGCGATCAATGATCTGTGGTGTTTTTTTTAATGGGGAGGCGTCCTCCCCCTTTTTTGCGAATACGGTCGATCTCGATATCGCGCTGGATCAACTCTCGGCGTCCACGCGCAACGGTGTGGTTGTCGATGCTGAGCAGGCTGGAGATCATACTGTCTCCGCCCCGGCCGAGGCGTAATGATTCCAGGCCGGCGTATAAGCGGCGCTGCCGTTCGTCCAACAGACTGAAGAAAAGGATGATTGCGGCACGGGCTTCATGGGCAAGGACATCGCCTTCGGCGGTTCTCAGAGGCAGTTTCTCCTCCAAGCGCAGCAAGTGCTGTTGAGGACGCCGTTGTGGGTCGACACTGAAGTACACATATCGTCCGGCGATTTCTTCCCGATAGACTCGATGCTGTTTCTGTAATTGCAGCAATGTTTCTTTCACATCGATACCGACTCGGGAGCGAAGTTCAGCAAGAGAATATCCTTTATCCGATTTTTCGATAAGGGCCTGGGCGGTCTTTAACAAAGTCCCATGCTTTGAGAAGCGGGCGACATCGAATTGCCATAATCCAAATGAGTCAAAGTCTGCCAGTTCGTGCAAGGTGTAATACTTGCCCTGATGAGAATAGCTTGTAAGGTATGAAAGTTGTCGCAACTTGCGGTAGATGGTCATATCAACGGAGGTGCCGAGAGCATCCTTGAGCTGTTTCATAGTACCGATAATGTGCTCATAGAAGAAAGAACGAAGGGCTTCGACTGAGAATAGAGGCGTTCGCATAATGTTAGAATCCTCCCTATTCATTCATTATAGGCGAGACTCTAACATATTGCAAGATTCTTTTT
>DYHU01000532.1 GCA_020724025.1 Syntrophorhabdus sp.
GCCTGTCAAGGACAGGAAAAGGATACCAAAGAGGGGAAACTCCTTGTAAAGGGGGGTGAGGGGGCTCTTGTCAGAAAACTATGGTGAACGACCAAAAAAAGTCGTCATTGCGAGGAGCGAAGCCCTGCACCGCATGGTGTTCAGGGCGAAGCGACGTGGCAATCTCGGAGATTGATAATCATTAAAAGGCCCTCCTGAGTATATACCTGGGAAATTTTCCGGTATATACTTGGGTAAAGAAATCCAATCCTAACCCCAGGAGGTGCCTTATGCCATTGTACAGCGGAATCGATCTTCATTCAAACAAACTCGTGATCGCCATCATGGATGAGACCAGGAAAAGAATCCTTAAGAAAAAACTTGTTAACGAATCTGATCTTGTTTTGGCCACGCTGGAGCCCTACTGTAAAGAGATCGTGGGGATTGTTGTCGAATCTACGTACAACTGGTGTTGGCTCGTGGACGATCTGATGGAGCATGGGTATCGTGTCCACCTTGCCAATCCCTCGGCCAACGAGCAATACTCTGGCTTGAAGTATCGCGATGATGATCATGATGCCTTCTGGTTGGCCGACCTCCTTCGTCTTGGAACGCTGAAAGAAGGCTACATTTACCCGAAGGAAGAGCGTCCCCTGCGAGATCTCTCCAGAAAACGGACGCATCTGGTCAGAATCCGGACGTCTTTGATCCTCAGCTTGAAAGGTTTTATGGCCCGGAATTTTGGGATGAGCATGAATTCGTCCCGCATCAAGAATCATCCCTTGGATTCCCTGGTCGACGGCCTTCCACAGGAAGAAAACCTTGCCTTGGTCGTGCGAACCAACAAGGAATCGATCGATTTTATGGGTTTTCAGATCCAGCAACTGGAATCGAGCATTTTGAAACAGGTCCGAAGCAAACCCTTCTACCACAACCTTCTGACTCTTCCGGGAGTGGGGAAGATTCTGGCCTGGGTCATTCAGCTGGAAACAGGTCCTGTCACTCGGTTTTTGGAAGTGGGTAACTATGCCTCCTATTGCCGGAAGGTGGCGACTCAGTGGTCCGGTAATGAAAAGACGAAGGGCAGAGGAAATGCGAAAAATGGCAACAAATACCTGGCGTGGGCCTTCTCGGAAGCAGCCGAGCATGCAAAACGCCATCATGGACCCAGCCGTACCTTTTACAACCGTAAACTCAGTCAAACCAATGAGGCCGTAGCCCATAATGCGCTGGCTCACAAACTGGTCCGGGCTGCTTACTATATCATGCGGGATAACGTGTCTTACGACGAGAAGAAATTGTTTGGTTAGCGTTCTGGCTGGAAGGGTCAGCCCTGAAGTGAAGCTGGCAAAACCAGGAGATTGATTGGTTGGCCCTTCTACCCAATTTTGAGGCGTTATCCTATACTTTGCTGCCCAGACCGTGAGCCCGACTGAAGCTGGTGATCGAACCATGCAGATTGTGACACCCTTTTGGACACGGTATGGAACCGACGATTTTCTGGGTCTGCCAAAACAGACAGGGGTCCCGGCTCCAACGAGCAGAGAACAGCGCCTGCCGATAATTGAAAAGTCAGTGCTCTGCTCTTTCTCGCCGGTGCGATGGAAATTTGAAACGACCTTGATCCTCATGGGTGCTTGGTACAGCAAAGACTGATACCTATATCCGAAAAAGTCGGCAATGGCAAAACTAAAGGATAACGCTTTGGTCCAGACCCTTCCACATAAGATGTTTACCAGGTAAGGACGCAAAAGACAGCTTCCTTTCCTATTGAGATAGTTTTTTCTCTTGACATTGGCCTTTTAATGGGTG
>DYHU01000114.1 GCA_020724025.1 Syntrophorhabdus sp.
GCAAATGCCAGCGTGACCGATGTCAAAGGAGACCGCAATCTGGGCCCCCATGAACAGCCTGATAAGGATATGTACCTTCGCGTCGTCGACCAGACCCAAGAGGGGATCATCGTCAGAGGAGCCAAGGCCCACCAGACCGGGTCAGTCAGTTGCCATGAGGTGATCGTCCTTCCAACGCGTGCGATGGGGAAGGGGGATGAGGATTATGCCCTGGCCTTTGCCATCCCTTCCGACACAAAGAACCTCATTCATGTGGTGGGAAGGAATTCGATGGATACCCGCGAGATCGAAGGAGTCGATTGCGGAAATATCCGGTACAGCAAGTACTGCCCCACCCTCATCTTTGATGAGGTGTTGGTGCCATGGGACCGAGTCTTCATGTTTAGAGAAGTTGAATTTGCAGGAGAGATGGTGAATCGCTTTTCTGCTTTTCACCGTCAATCTCATGGCGGCTGTAAATCGGGAAAGATCGATGCCATGACCGGCGCCGCCCTGATGATGATGGAATATAACGGGACATCAAAAGTGAGCCACCACAAGGAGAAGGTGATCAACATGATCCATATGGCGGAGACCCTTTATGGTTGCAGCCTGGCGGCCTCCTATGAGGGAAAGAAGGAACCTTCGGGCACCTATTTCATCGATCCCATCCTGGCCAATGCCTCCAAGATTCACGAAGGGAAAGAGATGGCTGAAGCCACCCGCCAGATGATCGATATCGCCGGTGGTTTTGTGGCAGACCTGCCTTCTGACAGGGATTTCGAAAATCCTGAGATCGGTGAGCTTTTGAAAAAATATTTAAAGGGCGCTACGGGTATACCGGTTGAGAAAAGGATCAAGATGCTCCGACTGGTTGAGAAAATGGCCATGGAGAGCGCTGATACGATCTCCGATATACACGGAGGAGGTTCCCCTGCCGCCCACCGGCTTACGATCTTCAGGGAATCGGACATCGACTACAAAAAGAACTGCGCCAAACGTCTGGCCTGCATTGAGGATTAGGGAGGAAGGCCATGTCCATGGCCAAAACAAACTAACCCCCCCTTTTCCCCCCTTTATGAAAGGGGGGTTGGGGGGATTGGTAAATTTAACGAGAAGGAGGTAGAGGAATGAAGACGAAGAAGATGTTGACAGGTTTATGGGTAGCAAGTTTGTGTGGGATTTTTCTGACGGCTTTTTTTCTTGTAAAACCAGTGGCCGCCAAAGAGATTCGTGTTGCCACTGTCGCCCTTCCTGAAACGACTGTCCATCAAGGTCTCGATAGATGGAAGGCAGTGATTGAGGAACGTTCTGGAGGGAAGTTGGGCGTCAAGGTCCTCGGCCGTGCGGTTATGGGGGGTGACCGCGAAATGATCGAAGGTTGCCGGCTGGGTACCTTGGATGCAGGCATTGTAAGTGGTTCGGTCCTGGCCACTCTTATCCCCCAGTACTCCATGGTGGCTATGCCTTATCTTTTTAACAACCATGATGAGGTCAACGCCTTTTTAGATGGACCGATTGGCCAGAAGCTCTTCAAGATGCTGGAAGATAAAGGATTGGTGGGTCTCGGTTGGTCCACCTGGTCATTCCGCGGTATCTGGAATAATGTCAGACCTATCACTAAGTCGAAAGACCTCAAAGGTCTGAAGATTCGGACCGTCGAAACCCCTCTGGATGTCTCCACCATGACCTATATGGGGGCCATTGGTACGCCGATTGCGTGGAGTGAGTGCCTGATCGGTCTAAAGCAGGGAACCGTGGACGGAATTTCGACAACTTATGGTCTGGGTTACCATCTCAAACTCTATGAACTTGCCAAATTTGCATCCCGAACCAATCATTACTATGAAACCGCTCCACTCATCATGAGCAAAAAGCTTTTCGACTCCTTCACTCCGGAAGAGCAGAAGATGATCAAGGAAACGGCGGCGGAGGCCCTGCTCTGGGCCAGAAAAGAACAGGCACAATTTGAGGAAAAGGCCCAGTCCCTCCTGGAGGAGAAAGGTGTGAAAGTAAATTCCTTGAGCCCCAAGGCCTTTGAGGAATTTAGAGAAAGGACGAAGCCCGTTTATGAACAGTTCCGACTCAAGATTGGTTCGGAGTTTATGGACGAGGTGTTCGCCTTTATCAAGACGGTAAGAAAAAAATAGTCTGATCACCGATAACCTGGGACGGGATCACCATTTCCGTCCCAGGAGTCGGGGATAATTATGAAAATGAAAAAGGCCTTAGACATCGTCGAAATGGCCATCCGGTTCATTTCCCGGGTATTTATAGGTGCCATCGTAGCCGTTATCTTTTATTCAGTCGTCATGCGTTATGTATTCCAGCGCCCCCCCTTCTGGGCAGAAGAGTTGAGCCGATTCATTTTTATCTGGATCATCATGCTTGGAGCAGTTCTGGTCACCCGTGAACAGAGTCACATCGAGATTGTTTTTATTGTTAATCTCCTCCCGAAGAAATGGAGGTTTGTTTTATCCATCTTTACCCGTCTCTTAATGATCGCCTTCTGTTGGGTGATGGTTCAGCAAGGGCTGAAGATATACCCGATTGTAGCAGAGGCATCCTCACCCACCTTTGGAATCTCCATGGGGTGGTTATACTTATCCATTCCTGTGGGTGGCTTTTTGATGGGGATCTGCATTCTGGAGAATCTCTTTAAATCTTTTTTAAAACGATAAAGAGGGTTTCCTTCGAGGAGAAATTCGTATGTTGATGGTCTATGCATTGATCGTTTTCCTTCTCCTTATCTCTATAAGAGTCCCTATCTACTTCTCCTTTGGCTTAACAGCCACCTTTGCCTGCATCGTGGGAGGCCTTCCCCTACAGATCATCGCACAGCGTCTCATGATCGGAATGGACTCGTTCGTCCTTTTGGCCGTCCCTGGGTTTGTGCTTGCCGGGGAGATCATGTGCCAGGGAGGGATCTCGAAGCGGATCGTCGATTTTTCAAAGGCCATTATCGGTCATCTTAAGGGTGGACTTACCATGGTGACAGTCTTAACCAGCATGATCATAGGCGGGATTGCGGGTTCGGCTGTGGCAGAGACGGCTGCCACAGCCTCTATCCTCATCCCTTCACTTGAGAAGGAGAAGTATCCGAAAGAATTTTCTGCAGCATTGGTCGGAACAGCTGGACCGGTTGGCAATATCATTCCCCCATCGATTCCCATGGTCGTCTATTCGATGGTTTCAGGCCTTTCTCTACTCGACCTTTTCCTGGCTGGCTACTTTCCTGGGATGATTATCGGATTCAGCCTGATGGTATATTGCTACCTGGTTTGCAAGAAGAGAGGTTACGGTCGAACCACAACCCGTTTTTCCTGGAGTAATCTTCTGGTGGTTTTCAAGAGATCGATCTTGGCCATCATCATTCCCATCATCATCGTTGGAGGGATCGTCACTGGTGTGTTTACGCCAACTGAATCGGCCATGATCGCTGTTGTCTACTCTTTAATTGTTACCATCCATATCTATAAGGAGATGACCTGGGCCAGTATGCCGAGTATATTGTTAACGACTACCAAGACCTCAGCAAAGCTGGTGATGATCATGGGCGCCGGTTCTGTCTTTTCCTACATTTCGATCAACGAGGGGATCCCTGAACTCTTCAAAAATTTTATGCTTGGAGTTTCGAGTAATAAATATGTCATTCTCCTCATACTGAACATCATCTTTCTCTTTGCAGGATTCCTGATCGATATCCTGGTGGCAACGATTATCTTCGTGCCGGTTCTAATTCCATTGCAGCAGGCCCTGGGACTCGATCCTCTGCATATTGCCATGGTTTTTATTATCAACCTGTCGATCGGGCTTTTGACCCCGCCTGTCGGTTATTCTCTCTATGTTTCATCGGCTATCTCTGGCGTCCCCGTGGAGAAGGTTTCACGTCATGCCATTCCTTTTGTGGCCATTATGTTCGCGATCCTGGGTCTGATGACGATCTTTCCACAACTAACGGTTTTTGTGCCCAGGTTATTTCGTTAATGGTTGGAGTCGTGAAGAAGGAGGAGTCGAATGCACTATGTCAAGGAAGAAGGCATCGCAGGAATTCAGTTACCCGGCAGGCTTTGGAAGAAGTTGATCGGACCTGAGGATGGTGGATGCAAGAATATGATTTTCGGAGTAGTTACTTTTCCTCCAGGCAGTGACCCAGGGACGCACGTCCACCCAGGGGAGGAGGAGATCATCTATGTTCTTTCAGGACGTGGTGAAACAAAGGTTGGAGGAAAGATCTATCCTTTGGAACCTGGCGTGGGAGTTTATATTGAACCTGAAGTGGAGCACGGCGTCAAAACACTGGGTGATGAACATTTAGTCCTGATCAGCGTATTTAGTCCACCTGTTAAGCCTGGTTCTTATGATAAGCGATAATGACCAAGTTCCAAGCACCAATAACCAGATAATAACCAATGACCAAATTACAATATCCAAACGTTTTTTAAAAATAAGCAACTGGAGCTTATTTGGAATTTGGGATTTGGTTATTGGAATTTAATACAGCATGATTAACATCCCAGTTTAAGGAGGAATAAGATGGAGCGAAGCAAATTGATTGAGGAGGTGAAGTACTACTTTGCAGAGTCTGATCACTGGAGACGTCTCTGCGCAGCACTCCAAGATCCTGATCCCGAAGGGACTCATATCCATGCTTATGTAGAGACATCGGTACATCCTGATTCTCTGGAAGCGATCATGAAAGGGTACTTCAAAAAGAGAGGCTGGCCGTTGAGGCGAAAGATCGATCACATGGCCCCGAAGGCAGGGATGGGAAGCTTGCACGGTATGGAGCCAAAGGGTAAACCCCATTTTGACTTTCAATGGTTCTTCAATAAGGATATAGGCTTAAGGGCATGTGAAGGAGGAGAGTCCGGTTGTAATCTCCTCATTTGGAATCGATGGTACATCAATCAATTCTATCGCCAGTTTCCATTTCGAAAAGTCGGCCCAAAGGAGGAAAAGGCGTTGAAAGCCTACTTCAAATTGGATCATTTTTTGAAGGGACTTGAATTTCCAGTCATGCCAACCACGAACCACATGCATATCAATGTGCACACCCATGTCCATCCCAACAAGATAGCCAAATATGCTGAAGAGGCTTTAGCGCGCGAAGGCATTCAACTCTACTACACTTGCCCGAATGTCTATCTCGTCAGTGGAAAATATCGAGGGAAGCTTGTCTTCATGTGCAAAAAACCTGAGGTAGTCTTTGACCTCGGATGGCAGTTTGTTCCTGATGTAGTGATCGAGCCAGCATGGGAAACCTGGATCTTCGAAGCCAATCCTGGTTATGACGTATGGACATCCGATATGCTGGCTGAGGTCATGAGGGCGAACTATATCACACTGGATCAAAAAGAGATCGATGAGATTTTTAAAGCCTGTCGATAAGGAGAGCTTTTTGCTTGAATCATTGATAGAGATTTTCGGACGGGAAAGGGTATCCAACGAGGAATTCGAGCTCCTCTGTTACTCAAGGGATGCAGGATCACTCCCGCCCAGATTACCCGAATACGTTGTCATTCCCACTTCCAAAGACGAAATCCAACGTCTCTTCCATTTGGCAAAGAAAGAGAAGAAGCCCGTCATGGTCAGAGGCGCAGGATCGAGTATGTGTGGTGCTCCCATCCCACTGGTGGACTCTTCTATTATGATGGATCTCACAAGGATGAGAAGCATTGTGGATCTGAATGAAGAATCGATGTCGATCTTGGTCGAGGCGGGTATTACCTGGACCGAGGTGATCGAACATCTGGAAAAGAGGGGCTGGGAGTTGGGGTTGGAAGGCCCCTGGTCAGCGCCCTCGGCGACCGTAGGAGGAGCAATCGCAGTGGCTGCCATATCCATGGGAGCAGCACGATATGGGGGGCTTGGTTCTCAAATCCTCGGATTGGAAGTCATCCTTCCAGATGGAGAGATGATCCGAACAGGATCAGGGGCCAATCCAGTTAACCTCATGGTGGCCAGGGATTGTAACGGGATCGATATGGCTGGTCTTTTTATCGGTTCCCATGGCACCCTTGGGGTCATCACTGAAGTGGCCTTAAAGATATATCCCCTTCACGAGATGGAAGATTATTTTGCCTTCTCATTTTCAGAATTAAAAGATGCGATTGAAGCCCTCCATGGCCTTGCAAAATATAGGATCCCTTATGATACCCGAATGTTCGTTCATCCCGTTCCTGAAGAGATCGGTGGAAGGGCAGGCATTGTCTTTATGCTGAAAGGAAGGAAGAGAGAGGTTCTGGCGCTAAGTCGCTTAGGGCTTGATCTCATGAGGACCGCAAAGGGCAAGGAGATTCCTGACTTCGGAAAAAGCTATTATCAGGGAAGATTTACAACCCGCGCAGAGGCATTTGGAAAGGCAGGACCGGGTTGGCTTGAGGTGGCAGGATTTATTCCGATCAAACGGTATCCTGAAGTGGCAGCTCCGATCCTGGAATACTTCGCAGTACGAAATGTGGAGATCGAGCGATTGGGGATCAAGTGGAGTTTGGGAGGTCTTTTGGAAACGAATGCCGTCAATATTCCCATGGCCCTCTTCTGTAATGAATCGAATTCAGAGGCTTGGCAGAAGATTCTTGACTATCTTTGGGAACTGACAGATCTGATGTTTGGTCTCGGTGTCAGCCCCTACTGGATTGGTCACTTAAATCCATACTGGAAAAGAAAGGTTGGGAATTTTTATCAGGTTTATGAGCGAATTAAAAAGAGTCTCGATCCTGACGGAATTCTCAATCCGGGATTGTTATGAAGAGAGAACATTTAGAATTGGAGCATTATAAAGAGGAGATCTATCACTGCTTTCGTTGTGGGTTTTGCAGGGAATTGGTTCTGGCAGGGGCCTATCGCATCTGTCCCATTCGGGAGGAATTGGGTTTTGAGACGACCTATGCCAGAGGTCGGATCGGAGTGGCCAGGGCACTTCTTGAAGGAAAGATTGAATATACAGATCCCTTGGTGGAGAGAATCTATTCTTGCCTTGGTTGTTATAACTGTAAGGCCCACTGTCCAACGAAAGTGGATACCCCTTCAGTCGTCCGTGGTCAGAGGAAAGAGATTTTTCAGGAAGGCCTTCGGAAGATCAAGGCCCTCGATGAGATCGATGCCAACATTGAGACCTATAAGAACCCCTATGGTCTGGGTAAAAAGATGAGGAACCGATGGGCTGAAGGTCTCGATCTGCCCAATCGAGGGGAACTTCTCTATTTCCCAGGATGTGCCACTTCTTACGACAGACCAGAGATTGCTCAATCCTTGGCGAGGATCCTGAAGAAGGTTGGAATCGAGTTGGCTTACTTAGGTGAAGAGGAATTGTGTTGTGGCATTCCTCAAATCTGGAATGGAGGATTTTCATCAGCCAAAGCATTGATGGAGGAGAACGGAAGAAGGTTTGAAGAGGCGGGTGTTAAGACGATCCTCACCTCCTGTCCAGATTGTTATAATGTTTTTCACCACCACTATCAGTCGATTTTAGGAAAGCAACCTTTTCGAGTAATTCACATTACAGAGTTTCTTCTTCATCTCATGAAGGAGGGAAGAGTCACTTTTCAAGAGGAGATAAAGAAGAGGGTCACCTATCATGATCCCTGTCGATTGGGCAGAGAAGCCGGCATCTTCGACCCCCCGAGGGAGATCCTCAAAAGAATCCCTGGAATTGAGTTGGTTGAAATGAGAAGAAACAGGGAGCATGCTTGGTGTTGTGGAGGAGGAGGGGTGGTCAATCTGGTCTATCCTAAGTTGAGTATCAAGATTGCAAAGGATCGTGTTCAAGAGGCCCTCGAAACGGGCGCCGAGATGCTCGTCACCTGTTGCCCCCTTTGTTACAGACAGTTCTATAATCGAGCTTGGGAGAGGGGATTGGAGTTAATAGAATTGATCGTCCTCGCTGCCACTGCAATGGGAATTGAGTCTATAAACCCTTTACCCTCAACTTAATCATTACACTGATAACATCTCATCGGAGGAAAAGACAAAGTCACCTTTTTAAGATGGCTGACAGGGGGATAAAAGTACCTTTCGGAGAATAACCATGGGAGGACAATCTTATGGGAAATAATGACTTACGGCATATATCGTTTGCTGATTTAAAAAGTTTTTGCAAACAGGTTTATCAGAGGGTAGGGGTTCCGGATGATGAAGCCGATATTGTAGCAGACCTTCTCGTCAGGGCAGACCTTCGCGGTGTGGAAACACACGGAGTGACAAGGCTTCCAATCTATATTCAGAGGCTCCAGAGGGGTTATGTCCGGGCTGAATGTAAAATGACCATCGTTAAGGAGAAGGGGGCCACGGCCTTTGTCGAAGCCCATGGATCGATGGGTCATGTGGTATCGTATAGAGCGATGGAGATGGTCATCCAGAAGGCGATGGAGTTTGGAATGGGCTGGGTTTCTGTAAAGGATAGCGGCCATTTTGGTGTGGCGGGTCTTTTCCCCATGATGGCCCTTGAGAAAGGTTTGATAGGCTATGTGGTTACCAACTCGGCACCGATGATGGCTCCCTATGGTGGTCGGGAACGTATCTTAGGGAATAATCCCTTGTCCTTTGCCTTTCCTGCAGATCGATATCCGGCCATTGTATTGGATATGTCGATCAGTGTGGTCTCGTCGGGGAAATTGATATTGTGCCGGAAGAAAGGTGAGAAAATACCCCTGGGTTGGGCTTATGATAAGGACGGTCTTCCAACAGAGGATCCTTATGAAGGCTATGAAGGGGGAGGTTTTTTAGCCGCAATCGGTGAGTATAAAGGATACGGAATGATTCTGGCCCATGAGATGCTGACATCCGTTTTAACTGGTGGCAAATGGACTCAATACATTAAGAGTTTGTACGAGGAGGACAGAACAGGCATCCAGGGAACCTGCCATTCCTTCATGGCCATCGATCCGGACTGTTTTGCCGGAAGAGAAAAGTTTAAGAAAGACATGGATCAATACATTCAGACCATTAAAGAGAGCAGAAAAGCAAAAAACGCTGAAGAGATCTTAATGCCAGGAGAACCGGAATACCGAACTGAAGCCAAGCGACTGAAAGAGGGCATTCCTTTGGCTCCAGCCACGACAAAAGAATTGGTTACTCTGGGAGGGCCATTCGGGATTTCGCTTCCGCTGATGGATCATCATTTATAAAATAGATAATCTCAACCCTTTTCCGTTTTCAATTAGGGACGCTTCATTTCTTCGAGCGTGGTTTTGGAAGCATTGTACATAAATCCGATGTCAGTGGAGCAGGCCAGGACCATCATTCCTTTCGCCTTCCACTTCCTGATTGCATCGACATTTCCGATGTGAATGCCCGAGGCTTTCCCCTTCTTGTTGGCCGTCTCAACCACCTTGTCAATAGCCCGGGTTAAAATCTCAGATCCCATCTGGTCGGGAACCCCCATGGAGATGGAGAGGTCGTTCGGTCCGATCAGTCCCACATCAATGCCTTCCACGCCAAGAATGGCATCGATATTTTCGATCGCTTCTTTGGTCTCGATCTGAGCAATGAGGAGGGTTTGTTCATTCGCCTCTTTCATGAATTCGAAGGCTTTTAAGGGTTTATAATCGGTCTGGCCGGTCTGGGTGCCGAATCCTCGCTGGCCCAATGGAGTATATTTACTATATTGAACAATTACCTCTGCTTGCTCCCTTGTAGAGGTCATGGGGACCATGATTCCCTCTGCTCCTGCATCCAGGACTCTGGCAATGAAATGGGACTCCAGATGTGGGATTCTGATGACAGGAGCGATCCCGCAAGATTTCGCCCCTCGAATCAAATCAGCCACAGTCTCCATGGAATAGTTCCCATGTTCCATATCAATCAAGACAAAGTCATAACCGACTGAGGCAAAGATCACGGGTGCTCCGGGATCACGAGCCTGCCGGATCATCGTTCCATAAACACATTCTCCTGCCAACACCTTCTTTCTTAAACCTGCCCAGACCATAAGCACCTCCCAAAATAATAGTTTGAAAAAGGTAAAGGTTACGAAGCACGTATCGTTTAACGTTAAAAGGTAAAGGCTTATAAACGATTAACGTAACCCCTTAACGAAACGGGCGTCCTCACCCTAACCTTAACCAAACCCTCTTTTTTTCAAAGTAGTTCCATATTCCTCAGGATCTCCTTCAGCTCCTCTTTAGCCTTTGAACTTATTCCTCCCACAGGGGGTATTCCGACTCCCGCCTCGATCCCGATAAGGTTTAATACTTCCTTAATCACCACGGGGAAAGTCCCCAGGTCGAAAGCCAATCGCAGGGGAGCCAGACGGAACTGGGCTTCGAGTGATCGTTTCATATCCCCTGCTTTGAAAGCCTCATAAATTTCGACGATGACTCTTGGCGCCACATTTGCGGTAGCGGCAATGGCGCCCTTTCCCCCGTAGCAAAGCGTTCCATAAATGAGAGTATCACGGCCAGCCAGAACAGAAAATCGATCATCCGTCCTACGGATATATTCTGCCGTGAGTGTGAGATCTCCGGACGAATCTTTGATGCCAACGATGTTATCCACCTGAGAAGCACGGACGACAAAATCCGCAGAAATGTTCACTCCCGTGCGGCCTGGATTATTGTAAAGGAGGACCGGAAGCCGGGTTGACTTTGAAATAGAAATATAAAATTCCATCAGCTCCGCATCATTGGGTTTGATGAAATAGGGCGTGAGGACAGAGACCGCATCGACTCCGGCGGCCTCAGCCATCTGTGTCAAAGCAATGGCTTCACGGGTCGTGATGGCTCCTGTTCCCGCATAAACCGGAACTCGACCTCTGGTCTCATGGACCACTACCTCGATGATCCTTTTCTTTTCCTCAAAAGTGAGAGCATAAAACTCTCCCTGACTTCCAACAGGGAAGAGGCCATGAACTCCACCCTCAATCAAGTAGTTGGTCAGTTTCCGGAGGGCCTCCTCATTGATCTTTCCCTCTTTGGTGACCGGTGTCACCATCGCCGGAATAATTCCTTTAGGTTGAAAATCCAT
>DYHU01000533.1 GCA_020724025.1 Syntrophorhabdus sp.
CTTTGAGGCATCGGATGGGAGAGCGCTTCTTTCATCGTATGTGGGGCAGTTGATTCAGGCGATGGCGGAGTTTTCAGCCTCAACAGGAATGAACTGGACGCAGTTGATTGAGAACAAGCGAACGGATGTCGAGACGATACTGGCCCAGTACTGGCAACCACAGTAATAAAAGACGTGACCGTGTCCGTGATTCGTGAATCGTGAATACGTAAGTTAAAGACTGGATTCCGGGTCAAGCCCGGAATGACAAACATTGTAAAGAGGCTTATGAAGCAGTGCGGAATAAACGTGACCGTGACCGTGATTCGTGAATCGTGAAGACACCCCCACCCTCACCCTCCCCCATCAAGGGGGAGGGGATTATTAAGGGGCTCCCCCATCAAGGGGGAGGGGATTATTAAGGGGTTCCCCCTCACCCCACCCCTCTCCCGCCAGGGGAGAGGGAGTAAATCTGGAATTTAAAATGGATAACGGCGGAGAAAGAATCAAACAGAGTGGAGATCGTAAGATAGATACGGGTCTTCTATGTTTGGTGATGGTGGCGGGGTATCATGGGCTTGCGGTTGACCCCGAGCAATTGAGGCATAATTTGGCCCTGGGGCCTGAGGGAATGGGCTCCATGAATATTCTCAAGGGAGCCAGAGAACTGGGACTGAAAGCAAAAGAGGCTCAGGTCTCTTTTGACCGCTTGAAACATCTTCCCATGCCTGCCATTGCTGCTTTCGACGGCGGGCGGTTCATTGTTCTTGCAAGAACCGATAGTGATAAAGTTCTGATCTTCGACCCCATAGAGGGAAAACCGAAGCTTCTTCCGAAAGATGATTTTACTGCCCAATGGGAAAAGAAAATTATTCTTCTTACTTACAGGAAGTCAACTGCTCCCTCTGAAAAGCCTTTTGGTATCTCCTGGTTTGTTCCTTCGATCTGGAAATATCGCAAGCCCCTTTCCGAGGTTCTAACCGCATCGCTGATTCTTCAAATTTTCGGTCTGGTGACACCTGTCTTCACACAGGTGATCATTGATAAGGTGCTGGTCCATCGAGGGATCACAACACTCAATGTTCTTGCGATCGGCCTCATCACCGTTATCCTGTTTGAAGGTCTCCTGAACATCCTCAGAACTTATCTCTTCACCCATACCTCCAATCGGATCGACATTTCCCTGGGAACAAAACTCTTCAAACATCTCTTCTCACTCCCTCTCAAATATTTCGAGGTGCGAAGGGTGGGGGACACCGTGGCCAGGGTGAGGGAACTTGAGAATATTCGGCATTTCCTAACCGGAGCTCCTTTGACTACCATCCTCGATGTGATGTTTATCGGGGTCTATTTAGTCGTCATGTTCATTTACAGCACCACTCTGTCATTCGTGGTTCTTGGAGCTATCCCTGTTTTTGCCCTGCTTTCCCTGATCATCACTCCTATGCTTCGACACCGACTCGATGAGCGGTTCAATCGGGGGGCAGAGTCACAGGCCTTTCTGGTTGAGATGGTGACAGGCGCTCAAACCGTAAAGGCTATGGCTGTTGAGCCTGAAGTCCAGAAGAGGTGGGAAAGTCTCTTAGCAAATTATGTGAAGGCTTCCTTTAGAACTTCTAAGCTCTCCGGAATTGCAGGTTCGGTAGGTCAATTGATTGAACGGGGATCTACTCTTGCCATCCTCTGGTTGGGCGCTCACCTGGTGATGAGAGGGGATTTAACGGTTGGCCAATTAATTGCCTTCCAGATGCTTTCGGGCCGGGTAAGTGGTCCGGTGCTCAGACTGGTTCAACTCTGGCAGG
>DYHU01000534.1 GCA_020724025.1 Syntrophorhabdus sp.
TTTCACGGGAATGACGACTTTTTACGATTCCATCAGATAAGGAGGCATAAGAATGGGACGGATATTTGATCCAATCACCCTTGAAATATTATGGCGAAGGCTCATCTCCGTTGTGGATGAA
The DNA here is from genome assembly GCA_020724025.1 of Syntrophorhabdus sp. Next base: position 122 of record DYHU01000534.1, read on the forward strand.
GCGGACGGGGCAGTAGCACGGACAGCCTTTTCGAGCCTGCTCAGAGACGCTCATGACTACACCTGTATGTTCACGGATCACAAAGGCCGTGAACTTGCCCAGGGAACGTTTGTCACCCCCGGCCAATCCGGGGCCATGGCCCTTGGAATTAAAAATCTCGTCAAGAGACTTCCGCCTGAGACTTACAAACCCGGCGATGTCTTCATCACCAATGATCCCTGGGCTCTGGCCGGACATCTGAATGATGTCTGTGTGATGAGCCCCATCTTCTATAAAGATAAACTGGTTGCCTTCACTGCCTGTGTCTTTCATCACTCGGATATCGGGGGTCGCGTCTCTTCGGATAACCATGACGTCTTTGAGGAGGGACTCTTCATCCCCCTTGTGAAGCTCTATGATGGAGGGGTCTTCAACCAGTCCGTGATCGATATGATCCGCTGGAATGTCAGGACGCCGGATGAGGTGGTGGGAGACATCCGGTCCCAGATCGCGGCCAATCATGTCTGCGCTGAGAAGATAGGCCAGATGCTCAAGGAGACCGGTCTGGAGGATCTCGGTGATCTGGGAAATGAGATTATCAACCATACGGAAAAAAGCATGAGGGAAGAGATTGGAAAGGTCCCGGATGGCATTTACCGGGCCGAAGGCAAAATAGAACAGATGAAGGGGCAGCAGGATGTGGTGATTAAGGCGGCGGTTGAAGTAAAAGGAAGCGATATCACCGTAGACCTCGAGGGGTCCTCTCCCCAGGTCAATTGGGGGGGCAATGTCGTCTATAACTTCACCTATGCCTATGTCTTTATGGCGATGAAAAGCATGTTCGGGCCTGACATCCCCAACAACGATGGCTGCGCAACACCCATCCGACTGAAAGCCCCCGAAGGAAGCGTGGTCAACTGCAGGTTTCCGGCGGCTGTTGCGGCGCGGATGATCATCGGGCACTTTCTAACTGAAATCATCTACAGGGCCATGTCTGAGGTCTTACCCGACAGGGTCATTGCTGCAAGCGGAGGGACACCCGCACAGATGAATGTTTTCTATGGGAAGAGAAGTGACGGTAGGTCCTGGCATTCCGTGATCATCAGGGGAGGTGGGATGGGAGCAAGTTCTGTGAGCGACGGCAATTATGTCTACATCTTTCCTGCAAATGGTGCGAATACACCCATTGAAATATTCGAAAGTGATACACCCCTTATCGTTGAAAGAAAGGAACTCCTCATTGATTCAGGCGGTCCGGGCAGGATGAAGGGAGGTCTTGGACAAAGGGAGGTTTTCAGAGTCCCTGATGATCAGTATGCCCCTCTGTCACCCGTCAATTTAGGCATCCAGGCAGGAAGGCATATCCATCCTCCGGAAGGACTCTTTGGAGGAAATCCTGGAGCTAAGGCACAATTTCTGGTAAAGGGAGCGCCTGGAAATCCTTTTGGATTAACACAACTCAAGCCAGGGGATAGGGTGACCATCGATGCGGCTGGCGGGGGCGGTTACGGAAATCCTCTGGAGCGCGACCCTGAAATGGTCGAGAGGGATGTGCTCGAAGGATATGTCAGCCTCGAAAAAGCCAGGGAAGATTACGGAGCAGTCATCACCCCTAAGACCTTGAAGGTTGACGAAGAAGCAACCCAAAAACTGAGGGAAACTTTGAAGAAGACTTA
>DYHU01000115.1 GCA_020724025.1 Syntrophorhabdus sp.
AATTACATTGTAAGATTCACGATGGAAAGATCAAACTGATTCCATACGAGATTGACCGATTGATGCCCACCTGGGGCAACTTCATCACCGGTTTATTTAAATATCTTGGATGCGATAAGAATTAGCCACACCTTCTTCCTTCCCATTCAAGACGGAGGAATATTGTAAAAAGGAAATTTCATGAAGAATCAATCTTAATTTAAAAAGGAGGGCGAGGATATGGACATTCATCATCAGAACCGGAATAGAAAGGAGAGTTTTTCAAGGCGAATGTTTCTGAAAGTTGTTGGATGGTTAACCGTGTCAGGTGCAATCGGGAAAATACAGGGAATCGCCCATTCACAGGAAAAACAAGACGTTATATCTGAGAATGTCCGGTTTGAGGGCAAAGGGATAACGCTGGGCGGTTATCTTTCCAAACCTGCCGGAAAAGGGCCCTACCCAGGTGTAATCGTGATTCATGAAAACAGAGCGATCACGGATTATATTAGAAACGTTAACAAAAACCTTGCAAAAGAAGGATATGTAAGCCTTGCCGTTAATCTTGTATCCCGCAGTCTCGGCCCGGATTATCCCGGCGATACCGATGAGGCGCGTGAAGCCCTGGGTAAACTATCGGACGCTGATGCAATGGCTGATTTGGATGCGGGCGTCGAATATCTTAAACGGCAACCTGTCGTATTTACGAATTCGATTGGCTGTATGGGATTTTGTATGGGCGGAAGATTTTCTCTCCTTTTTGCTGCCCACAGAAAAGATTTAAAGGCGGCTGTGGTCTTCTATGGCCGTCCAATAAACAAAATAACCCCTTTGCAGCCAAAATCACCGATTGATGTTGTGCCGGAACTTACCGTCCCGCTTCTCGGAAATTACGGAGAAGCGGATGCCGCCATTCCTGTTGATGATGTCAAAAAACTTGAAGAAGAATTGAAGAAAAACAATAAGATATTTGATATAAAAATATACCCGAACGCAAAACACGCATATCACAGAGAAGGGCCGAATTACCATGAAGCGGCTGCAAAGGATTCATGGAAACGGGTTCTGGACTGGTTTACAAAATATCTGAAGAAATAAGTCCCGAAAGGATCGGTTCATCAATGACCCACCCGTTGAGCCTTTTGATAAAACCTGTGTCTGCGGATTGTAATATGCGATGTCAATATTGCTTTTACATACGCCCCAGTGATCCCTATCGTTCTGAGCCGCATCCTATCATGAACGATCTAACCCTCCGAACAATGATAGCCGGATACATGAAATCAGCCGGAAGGAGCGCCTCATTTGGCTGGCAGGGTGGGGAGCCCCTTCTGGCGGGTATCGATTTTTTTAAAAGGGCAGTCGAATATCAGCAGCGCTACGGTTTATCGGCACAGCTCGTAGGAAATAACCTCCAGACAAATGGCATCTTCCTCAACGACGAATGGGCCAAATTCTTCAAACGTTACAACTTCTTCATCGGGGTAAGTCTCGATGGGCCCGAAGAATATCACAACGCCTACCGTCATTCGCTCAACGGACATAATAGTTTTCGCCAGACCATGAAAGGAATCGAGGCTCTCAGAAATCATCAGGTAGAATTCAGTATTCTCACCGTTGTAAATGATGTGACGGTTAAGAAGCCCGTGGAGATCTACCAATTTTTCATAAGAAATGAATTCTATTTTTTGCAGTTCATACCCTGTCTGGAAATGGACAGGGATACACAGGAAGTAAAGAACTACTCTTTAACTGTCCTGGATTACAAGGATTTTCTCTGTACCCTTTTTGATGTCTGGTATAACAAAGGGAAACCAGTTGCCTCAATAAGACTTTTCGAGAATATCCTTGCAATCTATTTGGGTATGGAACCCGAAGCGTGCGCATTCCATAACCAGTGTGGCAGTTATATTGTTGTTGAATACAATGGGGATGTGTATCCCTGTGATTTTTTTGTGGAAGAGGAATGGATGTCAGGAAACCTTCTTGAAACACCGATTAAGGAGATCATTAACAACCAAAAGCTGCAGGCGTTCAATCGCCGTAAAGCTGAGCAATCATCCGGATGTCATCACTGTGAATGGAATTTTATATGCCATTTCGGATGTCAGCATTATCGCTTCGTTAATGGGAAAAATTATCTTTGTGATGCGTACAAGGAATTCTTCCGCTATACACAAAAGCGGTTTAATCTATTAAAAAGGAACTTCTCAACCTAACACTTTATTGAAGCAACCCCTCGAAAATCATATAGTCGGTGCCAGGCAACGGTAATTCGGTATTAATTTCTGGACAACCTCCGTTGTTCTCTCGTCTGTCTTTGTAGAAAATATTGCCATTCGTTATCCCTGAGATATTTGGATTCTTCTTTCAGCCTCTGTAGTTTATTGAATAGGACTTCGTTCATGGGGGATCATTGCTGTTTTGTAATAGGAGGGGTTGGAAGTTCCTTCCAACCCCTCCTATTCTGGTGCCTAGGGCCGGAGTTGAACCGGCACGGTGGGGGACCACCGAGGGATTTTAAGTCCCTTGCGTCTACCAATTCCGCCACCCAGGCCTTCTTCGTGGCGCGTGAATCGTGACTTGTGGTTCGTAATGCATCATTTATACTCTTTGGCGATTTTTGTCAAGATATGCTAATAATTTAAATGGTGTTACGAACACGGACACGTGGCACGCCTGCGGGCCCTGCTTTCGTCCCGCAGGGCGGGACTTCGCGCAGGCAGGCGAAACGCCTTTTGGCGTGCAGGCACGGTCACGATATTCTTTAGGTGAAAGGAGAGATTCATGCGATCAGATCAGATGAAGAAGGGGATTGAAAGAGCGCCCCATCGTTCTCTTTTTAAGGCCCTGGGATTAACCGATCGGGAGATTGAACAACCCATGATCGGCATTGCCAACTCTGCCAATGAGGTCATTCCGGGCCATCTCCACTTACAGCAACTCTCCGATGCCGTTAAAGCGGGAACCCGTATGGCAGGAGGAACCCCCCTCGAATTTTATACCATCGGCATCTGCGATGGGATCATTATGGGACATGAGGGGATGAAGTATTCTCTCAGCTCCAGAGAATTGATCGCAGATTCTGTTGAGTCGATGGCCATGGCTTATCCCTTTGATGGTCTGGTCCTCATTCCGAACTGTGACAAGATTGTCCCCGGAATGCTCATGTCAGCCGCCCGCCTCAATATCCCGACGATACTGATCAGCGGCGGCCCCATGCTGGCGGGTGAATTCCAGGGAAAGGAGATCGATCTCGCCACCGTCTTCGAATCGGTTGGAAAGGCAAAAACCGGGGAAATGAATGAAGCGGATCTGATGGAGATCGAAGGCTGTGCCTGTCCGGGAGTCGGCTCCTGTGCCGGAATGTTTACGGCCAACTCGATGAACTGCATTGCGGAGGTCCTGGGACTTGCCCTTCCCTATAATGGCACCATCCCTGCCGTCTTTGCCGATAGAATTCGACTCGCAAAGGAGGCAGGCATTCAGATCATGGAACTGGTTAAAAAGGATCTCCGACCCTCTACGATATTAACCAGGAAAGCATTTGAGAATGCCATCACCGTGGATATGGCCTTTGGAGGATCGACCAACACCTCGCTCCACCTGCCTGCCATTGCAAAGGAGGCAGGCATCGAACTCTCCCTCCAGACTTTTAACGAGATCAGCGAGAAGACCCCCCACCTCTGCAATATGTCGCCGGCTGGCCCCCATCATATTCAAGACCTTCACCGGGCTGGCGGTATCCCTTCTTTAATGATGGAACTCACTCGCCGGGATTTGATTCATCAGGATGGTCTTACCGTCAACGGAAAAACAGTCGGAGAGAATATCAAAGGAAAGAGGATCTTCAATCCGGAAGTGATCCGACCTGTTGAGAGACCCTACCACCCTGTTGGAGGATTGGTCTTTCTCTTTGGTAATTTAGCCCCGGAAGGGGCTGTTGTCAAACGGTCTGCTGTGGATGAATCCATGCTAAAGCACCGCGGGCCAGCAAGGGTCTTCGACTCCGAAGAGGAAGCCTTAAAGGCCATCCTCGCTAAAAAAATCCGAAAGGGTGAGGTCATCGTCATCCGGTATGAAGGGCCCAGAGGCGGCCCTGGAATGAGGGAGATGCTGGCTCCAACTTCTGCCATCGTCGGAGTGGGGATGGACCGCGAGGTTGCTCTGCTCACTGATGGCCGTTTTTCTGGGGCAAGCCGCGGGGCAGCCATCGGCCACATCTCTCCAGAGGCAGAAGGGGGAGGCCCGATTGCCGCGGTTCAAAACGGGGACATCATTGAGATCGATATCCCAGGCAAGAAACTTAGCCTCCTCATATCAGAGGAAGAGCTGAAGAGGAGGCTTTCGCAATGGAAACCCCGGAAGAAAGAGCTGAAGGGTTATTTGAAAAGATATGCGAGGCTCGTTCAATCGGCCTCGGTTGGCGCTATCTTCGAATAGGAACGGCATAGGGGCCTTCCCGGATGAAGGCCATGGTGGGCTCGATTCCCCTCGCCCGGTATCGATCAACGGCAAAGAGGACCGCATTCTGGACCATCTCCTGGGCTTTTTCAAGAGAGGGTTTTATTCGCTTGCCTTTTAAAAAATCGAGACCGCAATGCCCTGGAAGAAGGCAGTAGTTCTTCCTCTCAATCTCAAGCGAACAGTAGATCAATCCCTCCTCCCCCACTTTTCTCAAAACCTTTCCCCAGACCTCCGGTTCCCACTGATCTTTGGTAAATTTCCAGGCGGGAGTTTTCAGCAAATCGAGATACACGTCCGGTCCCTGTAATTTCAGGAGGTGGAGTAAGGTCTTATATTCCGGTGACCCGATCTGTTCGAAATCTCGATTGTTGGCGGCAATGATGATCGTCCCTCCCTCTTTGACAGCCGGTAGGGCGCCTACGGCCGCCTTGGCTGTCTGGTAATGATCCCTTCCGACATATCCGCTATGGGTGAGCACGATATCGAACTCCTCCCTGAGAGGAATCTCCGCATAGCCCTTGATCAATTCAAAGGCCTTCATGTTCGCCTCGACCATATCACCGGCGAAGACCCGCACGAGGCGCAGATCCTTGTCGAGATTGACATTGATCACAAAATCGACCCCAACGGTCCGGGCAACCTCCAGGGCCTCCTCATGGCAGGGATTCCCTTCGAGGACGAGGTTCGCCGCATTTGGATCTTCCAGATAGGTGGGACCATGAAACTTCTGTATGGTCTTCACATCGACCAGACCGGGGCAGACCGATTTTCTTCCTCCGGAGATGCCGGTAAAAAAATGACTTTCGACCAGTCCTGTGGCGATCTTCAAGTCGGCAACATAGAAATCCCGGTTGACATAGACATGGGTTCCTCTTTTGGTCTTACCAATGCTTTCCAATAGGGCATTGTTCTCGCAATCGTGATCGAGAATCGTATACTGTTCAACAACCTCCCTCCCATACATCTCCACTTTCTCTTCATCGGTACTCGCTCGATGCATTCCCGTTGCCACGATGATCTTGATCTTCTCTTTCCTGATCCCTGAAGACTCCAACCGTCTCAGCAAAGGGGGAAGAATGCCTGCTTCTCCCTGATAGGGAACAGGCCGGGTGATGTCGGATACCGCGATGGCCACGGACATCTCCTCCGGAGGCTTCCCTTTTTTACGGATGATCTCCTCCAGAGGAGGACTGCCGATAGGATTTAAGAATGCTTCCTCGATCGCCCCCTGAGGGTCCGCTAAAACAGGCATTTCCTTCATGGTCAACTCAACACAGCGTGGAGGCACCAGGATCTTCAATATATTCCGGCCAAACTCCACATCCACGGGCTTCCAATCCTTCGTGTCAATCTTTTTCAGCGCTTTCTTCAGATCGGGTCTCATGGTCTCTCTCCCTTCAGCGGATTCAGAGATTTTCTTTAATTTAATATACAGAAATTCCCTTGTCAAAATACATGATCCACAATACATGATCCACCCTCTTGACATTCCTCGCATTCCCGAATAGATTGGCGGAAAATGGAGGGGGGCCCATGACTACCAATGACCTGGGGATCTCTGGACGAGGAAAGACGCTGAAGCACACCGTCATCTTTGCTTCCGCCATTGGTCTGACTCTTCTGTTCTACTTCTTATCAACTGCTTACGCCGATCCGGCAGATAAAAACCAGACTATTGTCTTTTATCTTGAAAATGATTATTTCGGAGGAACGGATCGCCACTACACGAATGCCTTCCGGCTCACATGGATTTCCCAGGACTTGACGGAATACGATGAGGATACGCGCCTTCCCCGCTGGGGATTGCCCATCATCCGGAAACTTCCTCTGGTCAACCGGCCCGGCTACCAGCGCAACATAGGCCTCTCTCTGGGGCAGAACATCTACACCCCTGAAAACATCTCCCGAAGGGACCTGATCAAAGACGACCGCCCTTATGCGGGTTGGACCTATCTTGCCCTCACCTTTCACGTTAAAAACACAGTTAAACTGGATGTCTTCGAAGTGACGATGGGAATTGTCGGGCCCTCCTCGCTGGCAGAGGAAACACAGAAAATCGTTCACGGATGGCTCGAAAGTAAAGATCCCAAAGGATGGGATCATCAACTCAGGAATGAACCTGGCCTCACTATCGGCTGGCAACGAAACTGGCGGCTTTTAAGCAGAGGATTGGGGAACGATTTTGGCTTCGATTTCATCCCCCATATCGGTGGGGTTGCCGGTAACGTATCCACCTACGCCAACATTGGCGGAGAGATACGTTTTGGATACAATCTCCCTATTGACTTTGGCACCTCTTTCATTCGATCAGGAAGTGGCATCGAAGCGCCGGCGGATGTGACGGATCCCAGGCTTCGCAGTCGAAAAAACTTTGGGATTCACCTATTCGCCGATGTGGACGGCCGTTTCGTAGCCCGAAACATATTCTTAGATGGGAATACATGGAAAGAGAGCCACCGGGTTCACAGAAAAGCATGGGTGGCCGACATGGCCCTCGGGTTCTCGGTGTTGTACAAACGTCTGAAGCTCAGCTATGCCCATGTTTACCGGACAAAAGAATTTGATGGTCAGGACCAGAGTCAGCTATTTGGCTCCGTCACCCTGGCCATTACTTTCTGACCAACTTAAAGCTTTCTCCTACCACCCATCTCTTTCCGCCCAGTCCTCAACGGTTAACTGCTAAGAAAGAAGCAACCTTTTCAGCTGCCGCAGAATCAATTTTCTTCAAGGCTAAGCATCCATCTTTTACCCGCTTCACCCACCCCTTTCCTTCACGCTGGATCTTCTCCCAGGCTAAACGGATATCGCCGGGGCGCTCTTCGATGAGAACTGAGAAAACTTGCGATGCCTGGCGCAGGTCCTTCTCGCGCTTTGTGTGCATGACCGTAACCCGCTCCCCGGAGATAATGAGCTTATGGAGCGCAAACCGTGCCGGATCGGGGACATTTACAAGGATACCCCCACCGTCTACAATAGCTCCCCGGACCGGTTGTGTAATCAGGAAGTCCAGGAAAGCAAGTGGTTGTGCCGCTGCATGGAGCCGGGGAATCGTGACTGGCCCTTGAGATCGCCTCCCGCGCAGAGGAGTAAGCAGATCAAGGCGTAGGCCCTTGCGCCGTACCATAAATGAAGTCGATGGATTGCGGGGGTTGAGTTGAGGAACTGGTAGAAAACCCATCTTAAGCCCTTCAAGTATGCCAGGAATGTCCGTCCAAAGATCGGGGATAGCGAGGCTGACTGCAGGTTCTGTTGCGATGTCGATATCTTGGGTTCTTAATGAACCGCCACCCCACTTCACACCAAGAAGGTTTCCGAGAACCAGGAAAGCGTGCGTACCAACAAGCACTGCGCCCAGGCGGAAAACCCCGGCATCAGAAAGTGCTTTGAGGACACGTGCCGAACCAGTATCGGTCAACATCGCTCCACCCGCTCTCAAGAGGCTGCAGAGGCGTTGTATCCCGATCTCCTCTTCTGCAAAGGTCCTATGCTCTTCCCGGTATTTCTTCACGACCCCATCGAGAATCTTGTCTTTCCTTCCAATATAAAGTTGTTTCTTAATGCCACCGGGGTCGGAATATTGAAAGTAATAATAGGTATCCCCTTTAATCGTTTTGGTGACGAAGCTGCCCGAGACATGGCCGATAGACCTCCTGGCTTCAAGAGCAGACAATCGCTCCAATAGTTCGGAATAGAGCGTTTGGATTTCCAAAGGCATTCGTTCCATGGCAAGCCCTCTAAATAGTTATACGCAGAATACCAGATACCGGCGTATAATGCAAGCCTTTACTTGGAGATATTTTCTGGCAAAGATCAGAGGACATCACAGTGATCAGTTGGAAACACCGGGACAATACGCCAAAAGTTTTTTTTCTTTATACAATCTCAAGCAGCTTGCAATCGGTTAAGACATGGGGCCGATTTCCAGGGCACGTTGGTGAAAAAGGGTCATCCTCAACGCTTTCTGTGACGCCCTGTGATGTTTCAAGGAGAAAAGAAAAAGGGTATAAATTATTGATTCTCCTTATAACCCTTTGATTTTCTGTTGGAGGCGGCAACCGGATTTGAACCGGTGACGGGCCAAACGGCTTGAATATCAGGAGGACCTTTAACCATGGAAAATTTATGGAGCCAAAAAGCAAAGCCTCCAGACGGAAGATTGATCTTGCCCCAGAGTTGATCCATAAATTGAAAAAGTGGAAATTGGCCTGTCCAAAGGGAGAAACGGACCTTATCTTTCCCACTGAAGAGGGAACACCTGAGAACGCAGCCAATTTACTTTACAGACGCTTCTTCCCTGCCCTCCGAAGAGCCGGATTACCTCGGATGAGATTTCATAATCTTCGACACACCTACGCAAGTTTATTGATTGCCCAAGGAGAACATCCCAAATACATCCAGAGCCAACTCGGCCACAGCAGCATCAACGTGACCATGGATATCTATGGGCATTTAATGGAGAAGGTGAACCCAAAAGCGGCAACCCTGCCCGGAAAGACAGTGTTAGGAAGTGAAGATAGTCGAATCGATCATAAGCAGGAAGCACCATCAGGTTCTGTCGTGAATCGATGAGTGATAGAATCTCGCTCTACTGCCGTGATTTGCGTGGCACTGAGTCTCTATTTGTCGTCTGCCACCCATCAAGATCCTCACCACCGCTCTATACGTGTACGACCAGATAACTGGCCAGATTATCATTTTTCACACCTGAGGTTGGATTGGTAGCCCTTAGCCCTGCTAACAAACTCTTGGATCTTCCTCACATACTTACACTTGACACCTTTCCCTTTGTATTTTCCTACTACCACCTCAACACCAGTCTCAACATCGACCCCATAAGGTTTCACCCTTCTAATGGCTTCTTGGACATTCATTGCTGTCAGCCCCCCTGCAAGGATTACGGGTTTAGCGATATTCCTGACAAGCTTAGCACTTAAATTCCAATTATGAACACACCCTGTACCCCCTCCCCACCTCTTATTCCGCTTCGAATCTAACAATAACCCATCAACCCCTTCGGCATAATTCTCTGCAATTTTCAAGACATATTCATATCCTGCCTTACAATCGACTGAAACCGTCTTTACCACCATTAATCCTTTCTCCAATCTCATTCTACGAAATTCTTTCATCATCTGTCTAAGTTCTTCGAACGGAACTTTACCTTGAATTTGAATAGTATCAAATCCAACCTTATTAATGATTTCTTTTAATAACGAATCATCTCTAATATCTGTCAACAACCAACACGATAGACTCCTGGGCAGAAATCTAATGATATTTCTAAATTGAATTACCCGAGCACTAATGTCTGACTTTTTCCAAATATGAAATCCTAGCGCATCAACGCCCAACTCAGCCACTTCCGAGGCCAGGTCGAGATTCTTAATATTGCACACCTTAATTTTAATTGACCCATCCCTCCTGTTCCAAAATCCTTTATTCCCCAATATTGAAACATTTGGCACATTCATGGAGTTCCCAGTAATACAATTGTTGCTTCCCACTTCTCAACACTTTTTCTTCAATTCATAAGCGTATATATTTCCGATTCCCGTTGAGTACTTTGGGTGGTAAGTTTTCGGTTGAGCATACATAACCGGCAGCGTTTTCTCTACAGCTAAAATACAGCATCCTAGGGATTGAGCTTTCGTCCCTAAAGGCGAAAGCATAAACTGTCTGTCGCCTCTTCCTTCGCGTTTTAAAATGGACTCAATTGTAGTATATGTCTCCCACGGATCATTAGTAGGACTATAGCTTATATCCTTCAGCCCATTGGGAAGTCGCCCGATAATATCCCTGTTAGCGTATAGTATCCTGTCGACCATTATCGATGGGAATCCGATGACGGGACAAATATCACTGAATCCTACATGTTCGTAAATTTTCTTTGCTAATCCTCCTTCAAATCCTAATATTGGAATCCAAACACATTCCCTCCCTCCTGCATAAAGTCCAGCAAACCCCGGCAAGTAAGAGGGCTCTTCTGGGTCTTTGCTTAACCACTGGGGATAATTCAGAGCCTCAGCATATGCCACAACGACTCTATAGGATTTAACCCACTCTTCACTTAGGAATTTTGTTATCGGAAAAAACACCTTCTTAGGCAAGGTGGAAATGTCAAAAAAAACAGGCTTCTTCTCCCTTCTAACTATCCCTTCGACTTTCGCTACAAGTGTCTCACATTCAGAGCGCTTACATTTAATTTCTGATATAATTCTTCCACCCAACGCGCTCCTCAGCATATTCAGATTCTTTTCCTGGATCTCATTACATTCTTTCTTAAAGAAGCCCTCGTCGTCTTCGATCTCCAACAAGTAAATCCTAAGCATTTTAAATAATTTTAGTTCACTTATAACGTCTAATACTCCTCTATGCCTATCCTCAAAATTCACGCTAACTAACAACACCGACTTCTCAGAGACGGAATTCATTATTTCCCTAAGCGAACAACTA
>DYHU01000535.1 GCA_020724025.1 Syntrophorhabdus sp.
CCAAATCCAATTCCTGTAAAGACTCTTTCGTAGGAATACCCTGATTATCCCACCCCTTAAATTTGTAATACGCATCTAAGAGCTGAGCTTCAAGCTCGGGAAATCTTTTCTTCCAATGGTCCTCAGGCGGCTTCTCATCAGCTCTCCTCAAGCCTCTTCTTACATTAACGGCTCTAAGTAGAGTTCGGTTCCTCTTATATACCTGCTTTAGTCCGGCTTCATCAATATCGATTCCGGCCCCTAATGAGATTAAAGTCGGTAAATTGTGTATATGATAGGGAGGCTTCAGGGGAAATGATGACAAACCGGCGCACAACCCGAGGGCGTCATCAATGTGGTGCATCATCTCTTGCCAGTCAACAATGTCAACGGACATGTCAACAGTTGGGTAATATGGATTTGAGCGTTCTCCGCGCATTTCCCAGTCCAGAAGATATTTCTTAAACTTTTCATCAGGAACCTGGATCCAATCCTTTACAAAATCTTCTCTCTCATCCATCGTAGGAAAAGGCGCCTGAGGGAACTGCCCTTCAATTTGGGTAATGTTTATCTTCTCGCCGGTAGAATACATAAGGAAATAAACGGGATTCAGCATTCCCAGCTTGAGAGGCAGCTGCTCATGTTTCTTAATGTTATTATGAGCATATGCATCTGCGCCCTTGCCAATCTGTTGGGCAGCCCAATAAGTGCCATTGGCCAAAATATCTCCTATCCCTTCTCGCCGAACAATTCTGTCAAGTAACCAGTAAAATCTCCCCTCGTTATCGGACGGCATTCCTGCCATGTCCTGGTCAGTCAAAATGCCGGCTTCGTAAAGCTCAAGGCCGAAGGCCATAACTTGCGGGGTTGAGAATCCGTCTACTCCATACTCCGTAGCGCGCTGAGCGATTCTAAAACCAAAATCCAGGTCTGAAAAGGCCGCCATGGTATAAGTAAGTTTCGAGAAGCATTTCATCATATAGGTTGAAATTCCTGGGACGGAAATTAGTGCCCCACATTTCATCGGACAGTTATAGCAACTTATTAACCGCGTCCTCACATTTTCTTGAGTCTCCTTCCACTTCTCTTCGATTTCCTTGTTCCAATAATCTCTTTTCCGTTCACGGGCATTCCCCCACATGAAATTCTGGGTGTGCCACTCCTCATCAACGAGTTTCATCTCTGCCGGTGACCCAAGCCCGGCTAAAATGGGCATTACCCCCGGAACTGGCTTTTGGTCTCGGACTTTTATATATTTCAGCACTTCGTTGCAAAGCTCCATAAATTCAGCCGGTCGGGCAAGATTGATGTCCTTTGTTCCACGAACAGCTATCGCCTTTATTCCTTTGTCTCCCATAACGGCGCCTATTCCGAGTCGGCTGGCACTGGACCTGCCCTGCTCGATGGAAGCCATATAGACCCTGTTTTCACCGGCCAGGCCGATAGCAGCCACCTGGGCATTCGGCTCCTTCAACTCCTGTCGAATAAGTTCTTCAGTTTCAACAGCGCCTTTACCACGGAGATGACTCGCATCACGTATTTCTACTTTGTCATTGTTTATCCACAAATAAACCAGATTGGGGGACTTGCCGCGAAAGATCACTTTGTCATAACCGGCATACTTCAATTCCGGTGCCCAAAATCCCCCCATCATTGAATATCCCATTAACAAAGTCTGAGGAGAATAGGTAGTAACAATGGTACGATTAGCACCAGGAGCAGGTGTGCCACATAAAAGACCGGTGCTGAATATTAGTAGATTATCAGGAGAAAAGGGTTCGGTTTCAGG
>DYHU01000536.1 GCA_020724025.1 Syntrophorhabdus sp.
CAAAGCCCGTGGCAGCCAAACCCAAACCAAAGGTTCCCCAGAAATTGATCATCGCTTCGGGAACAGATGCACTTACCATGGATACACACTTTGGATTGGATGCCCCAACTTTTACCATTCTGGATCATATGGTGGAATCTCTTCTTGAACTTACCCCGACAGGCGAGATTGTGCCGAGGTTGGCTGAGAAGTGGGAGGTTTCACCGGATGCCACAGAGTTTACACTGAGACTGAGGAAGGGAATAAAGTTTCACGACGGCACCCCGTTTAATGCAGAGGCGGTGAAGGTCAATTTTGATCGCCTTCTCGATCCCAAAGTTGCAATCAGATACAGATTTTTAGTGGCGCCGATCTCCACGGTCACGGTCGCAGATGAGTACACTGTGAAGATTAAAACAAAATCACCTTTTGCCGCACTGGTGAGCAACCTGACCCATCAGGCAACCGGAATCCAGAGCCCCGAATCACTGAAGGCATCCTGGGATAAAGCCGTAGCAAAGCCGGTCGGGACGGGCGTCTTCATGTTTAAAGAATGGGTTCCTGGAAACAAGTTTGTCATGGCCCGGAATGACAACTATTGGGGAAAGAAACCGCTTCTCGAAGAAGTGACATGGCGTGTCATTCCGGATGATGCCTCCAGGGTGGTGGCTCTGGAGACGGGTGAAGTGCAGGCAGCCGTCCGTATTCCACCCTTCGATATCCCGCGATTAAAAGCCGATAAAAAGCTTGTCGTCCTGAGCGCCGCAAGTGTCAGAACCATCTATCTCGGATTTAACACTTTGAAAGAACCTTTTCAGGATAAACGGGTCAGGCAGGCCATCAACTATGCCGTTAACAAAGAGGCCATCGTGAAGCATGTGCTTGGTGGAGTGGGACGTGTTTCCGATGCTGCGATCAGCCCGGGCATCTTTGGCTATGCACCCATTAAAACCTATGAATACAATATCGAAAAAGCCAAGGCCCTGCTGGCAGAAGCAGGTTTTCCCAAAGGATTTGAGACGACCCTTCATCCCGCCGTCGGTCGATATTACATGGACGCCTCAGTGGCAACGGCAGTGGCCGCAGATTTGCTGAAGGTGGGGATAAGAGCAGAGATTAAGATGATGGAATGGGGAACCTATCTTCCTTCCATCCTCCGCGAGAAAGATCAGGTGGAGCACAAGATCTATATGCTTGGCTGGGGATGTGTGACAGGCGATGCCGACTACGG
The DNA here is from genome assembly GCA_020724025.1 of Syntrophorhabdus sp. Next base: position 1,211 of record DYHU01000536.1, read on the forward strand.
GCTTTATACTCTTTACCACTCCAAAGAATGGCCGAAGAAGGGGATGAACGCCTCCTTTTATGCGAATGAGAAGCTGGATCAATTGCTGGATGGGGCCCGAAGCACAGCCAATCCAGAAGAACGGAAGAAACTTTACAAAGAAGCCTTGACTCTGATCAACGAGGAAGCCCCCTGGCTCTTCCTCCATAGCGAAGTCCAGATGGTGGGCACCAGAGCGAATGTGAAGGGCATCATCGTTCACCCAACAGAGAGGGTCATCGCCAAAGAGGCATGGATCGAATAACCACAAAATCTTGTGATAGAAGGGGCTGATTTTTCTTCAAAATCTGTTAAGAGAAAGGGTCAGCCCTTTCTTTTTTAATCATGGGCACTTCATCACAGACATGTCCGGTCAGTACATCATCCGAAGACTTCTCATCATGATCCCGGTTCTCCTCGGGATCTCCCTGATCATCTTCACCATCGTCCGGGTGATCCCCGGTGATCCGGCCGTTGTGTTAGCGGGCCCCCATGCCACGAAAGATGTGGTCGATCAGGTCAGGGTTCAACTCGGGCTGG
>DYHU01000537.1 GCA_020724025.1 Syntrophorhabdus sp.
AATCGGTGCTGTTTCTTCTTCTGCTGAACTGACCTCTACTAAACCGAGTAATAAAGTTCCTATCACTAAAACCTTTAATTTGATTTTCCCTAACATTTTATTATCCTCCTTAATAATTTATCATTTTCCATCACTATTCCTCTTACACGAGGATTCTGTGCTTCCGCCATTTTTTATTGGTGGGGGACGTATGTTTTTAATCATTTTCACCACCTTCCTTCATACATTTATGGCTCTACGTGGATTCGAGGGGTAGCCATCAGGGGCCCCCGCACTCAACCAGAACTTGCGAGTAGAAGTTATCGAACTTACGGAAGCCAAAGGCACGGTTGATAATTCCCCGGATAGCTCGATTGATGCCTTCAACAAAGCCTTGAGTCACCCGGTCAACAAAGTAGTTGAGAAATTCAGGCCACCAAGCTTTCAATGTGTTGACAAACCGAATCAAGTAGCGACTACCTGTGTTGAGTGCTTTCCACATCCAGGTCTGCAGAAAACGTTCCGCCTGGACTTTATCTTTGATCTTGTCGCAGATGATGCGAAACTCTTCCTTCAGAAGGTAGATAGTACGCAACTCATCTGAGGCGTCCAGGATGACGCTCAGTTCGGCCTCCTCTTTTGGTTTGAGTTCGCGCCGGTTTTTCAGCAACAACCAACGGTTGCCTTTTAAGGCTTGGTACAGAGCGTCATCAGCCTTTTTTTGCAAGGCCCGTCGCAACAGGTCAATCTGATGATTGAGTTGCTTCATCACGTGGAAACGGTCGGCGACAATCTGGGCGTGGGAAAGTTTCTTACGCACAGCCTGGCGATAGGGCTTCCACATATCCATCGATACCACCTTGATCGCTCGCCGCTCCTCTTCTCTCAGATCCTCTAACCATTTCTCAAACGTATCTTTCTGACGGTTGGACAGTACATCAATCACGGCCCGTCGTTCCAGATCAGAAAGTACCAACGCATACTGCTTGTGTCCCTTCCGTAATGAGATTTCATCTATCCCCAACACCCGTACTCCACTACAACGAGATTGACGAATACCTTCCTTGGCTTTCTTCTTGAAAATGTCTTGCACTGTGGATTCGCTTAGTCCGTCTTGGAGCGCTATATGTTTGCGTGGCGTCTTCTGGACTCGCTGGTAGATATGTTCCTCAAAGGCTTTTGTCTGCCGACGTTTGGGGTCAATCCATACCAGGTTCTCTGTAAAGGGCTTGCCACAAACCTCACACTCAAAGCGACGTTGAGAAAAATGCATAAGCGTCTTCATGCCCCAGACGTTCAGATGGCGTACACAGCGCTCTTTGTGATCATATCCATTTGCCATTACCTTCCCGCAACGCGGACAAATGGCTAAATCGTGTTCATGTCCACAAAACAAGTGCAAATACTTCTCTTCTCTCTGCTCTTCGATGGCAAACCGCGTCACTTTCATCCCCGGTAAGCCCAACAGTTTGCTCAAGCTCTCTTTCGTTACCGTCTCTACTTTCAGGCTATCTACTCGCTTCACTGCCCGTGCGGCATCTTTCACGACCTCTTGGGTCGGCGGACTCAATAACAGTACGCTCGTGCCTAGATTTTCTCCTAATAAGATATGTAACAACTCCTTATGAGAATTTAACGCCATACCGGTATCCCCCTTTCATTAAATCTCCTGATACCAGTTATATCGTCATAACTCATCATTCTACTTTACTATTTTTAGACAAGAGCGCAAAAGCAATTGATTCCTCCTCAAACCTCCTTAGATAGGTTCCCTTTCACACTTTACC
>DYHU01000116.1 GCA_020724025.1 Syntrophorhabdus sp.
ATGACTCTTTCATTCACGACACCTCGCCGGTTTTCATCGGCGCTTTCGGACGTTGTTTTCTATTTTGCTATTTCATCTAAACTTCCTCTCCTTTTCACCTCCTCGACCACCTCTCCGCCTCTGTCAAAAGCTCTCATACCTTCATCCATGGATCGAGTTGAAAGCAGATCCCTAATCACCGATTCGAAGGCCTGACGGTCAATGGGCAAAACCTTAATGGCCGAGAGCGCTCCAAGCATGACCATATTGGCAAAGATGGGGTCACCCATCTCCAGAGCAATTTCCGTAGCATTGAGTGTCCAGACCCGTCTGCTCAGCTCCTGTATCTTAGCGATCACTCTGGAAACTTCCGGATAAGCGGCATTCCCGGAGATGACATCAATGGGATGGATGGGCCTCGTATTGAGAAGGGTCACGATCTTTGGATTTCCATAAGGGGCAAGGATCCTGAGACCCTCAACCGGCTCAAGGGCGATGAGAAGATCGCCCTGCCCTTCCGGAATCAGGGGGGAAAATGGCTCCTTCTTTGAAACCCGAAGATGGCTCATCACTGAGCCTCCCCGCTGTGAGGCGCCATAAGTCTCTCCGATCGTGATGACATACCCCCGGAAGATAAGCATTTCTCCCAGAATCTGCGAGGCCAGGACATTCCCTTGTCCGCCAACCCCGCCGATGATCACATTAAAAGGATCTTTAGAAAGGAACATCTATGCCGTCTCTTTTCGGATGGCTGAGGCAGGGCAGATCTCTGCGCATACTCCGCATCCGTTGCAGATCGCCTCATCAATGCACGCCCTGCCGTTCGCCTGATCCCACATCAACCCGGGACATTTGAATATCCTTGTGCAGAGTCGGTTACAACCGCATGCCTCTCCCAGGCACCGCCCCTGATCCACCTCCACCTGAAAAAGTTTCTTCTGACGCTTCCCGCTGACCAGCGCACATTCTCTCTTGAGGATGAGGGCTTTTACCCCCTTTTCCATTCGAATCAGCCTCAGGATCGTCTCAACCGTTGCCTCCATATCAAAAGGATCGACCACCTCCACGCTCGCCCCCAAGACTTCGCAGACCGCCTTAAGGTCGATGACCGGCGCCGTCCCTCCTGTTGCCGTCGAGCCTGTCCCCGGGTGTGGCTGAAAACCGGTCATGGCCGTAGCGCTGTTATCGAGAAGGAGTAATAAAAAGTTGGCGCCGTTATAATGGGCATTGGCCAGGGCGGGCATGGCCGCATGATAGAAAGTCGAATCGCCGCAGACAGCCACCACAGGTTGCTCCATTCCAAAACGCTCAAGCTGGCCGAACCCGCAGGCCAGTCCGGTTCCGGAGCCCATCGCATGAAGCGTCTTCATCTGTGAAAAACCGGAGGGCCCCATGCCCAGCGAATAACAGCCGATATCACCCAGGACAAAACCATCCCGGCCATCCATTGCCAGCGCCATCTTGATCGCCCAGTAAGTCGCCCGATGAGGACATCCCGCGCAGAAGCTGTGCGCTCTTGGTGGAACCAGCCCGGCGACCGCTTCATGGGCTTGCCGGTTATAATCTTCAGGCCTTGGGATGTATCGAACATTTAAGAGGGTCTGGATTGCGGAAGTGACAATCTCGGGATTGAGATCGCCCACATCTGCCACCGTTCCGCTCGCCTTTCCGAAGAACCGTTTCACCCCTAAGTCGAAACAATTCTGGGCAAAGAGTTCCTTCACATTGTTCTCAAGAAATGGGTCCACCTCCTCGACGAACAAAAAATTCTCCGACCCTCGGAGATGTCTCAGAACAAATTCTTCCGGCAGAGGCCAGGTCGTCCCAAGCTTGAGGATGCCGACCCTCTCTTCAACCTTCAAGTTGATCACTGCTTCGAGGCAATACATATATCCGCTTCCGCTCGTGATCACCATTAAATCCGGCCTTTCATGGCCCCTGTAAAAATTGAAAGAAGATTCTTCAAACATCTCCTTCGCCTTTTTAAACCTCTCATGAAGAACCTTATGGTTTGCCAGGGCGGGAAAGGCAAGGCACGGCCGGGAAAGGTCAAACCTCGGTCTTGGACTGGACTGAGGGAGTTCGTCGAAAGTGACATTGCCTCTGGCATGTGAAATCCGTGTCACGCTCCGGATCATGACAGGAAGCCCCAATCTCTCTGAAAGGTTGAAACCCTCTCGAGTCATCTCTTTGGCTTCCTGGAAACTGGCAGGTTCCATCAGTGGCAGATCTCCCAGTTTGGCGAAGATGCGAGAATCCTCCTCGTTGCTCGAAGAGATGCCTGAGGGGTCATCCGCAACGACAACGACAAGGCCTCCCCGGCATCCTGTCAGGTTGAGATTGAGGAGAAAGTCAGAGGCCACATTGAGCCCGTTCTGCTTCATGGCGCAAAGGCCTCTGAGCCCTGATAGAGAGGCCGCCGCCGCCACCTCCAGAGCAACCTTCTCATTGACCGACCACTCCACATGGAGCCCTATCTCCCCGGCGACTCCGGCAAGGGTTCCGATGATCTCTGAGGAAGGATTTCCCGGATAGGCCGCACAGACCTTCACCCCTGCCTCAATGGCTCCCCGGGCAATGGCCTCGTTGCCCATCAAAAGCGTTATCTTCCCCGGAGCATTCTGGGAAATGGAACTCACCGTATCATCTCCTCTGTCTCCTCGATGCCTTTGATCACAATAGTGTAGTGTCTCAAAAATGATTTGACTTATTTTGTCATTCCGGACTTGATCCGGAATCCAGTCTTTTTAAACTCTATTCCTGTTTTCACGGAAATGACAATTTTTTACGAGTTCGTCACTCCCTTTTCTTTGAGAGAATCGAGTCCTCTTCTCTTCTTGAGCAGGGATGCTTCTCGAAGATGATTCACATGGTCCTTTGGCAAGGGTTGATATTCGACGATGCCTTCCTCTTCGGCCTCTTTAAAAAGCGCTTCACCTCGATCGGACCGAATGATCACCGTATTCCATCCCTCCAAACCTTCCACCGTGCCAACTGAAATATCGGAGAGCTCAGCCGTCATATCGAGACAGACCCCGCAGCCGTTGCGAATGAAAGGACGAATCTCATCAACAGGAATAATATGCGACTGACCTCCTGTATCAATTTTCAGAAGCCTCTCCGGAGGCGGAGTAATTTCCAATCTTTCGATACGACGCTGGCCCAATCTCTCTCTTAAGAAAGCGTCAAATCCCTCATATTCGAGAGCCCATGTGCAAAAGAGTCCGATCACAAGGCTTACCTTATCAATTGGAGATTTTTTCTCCAGAGAAGAAGCCTTCATCCTTGCCAGAGCAAGCGTCTGGCAGGGCAGGCCCACGATTCCTATCCGCTCCTCTCCGTTCCAGGGGCCTCGATTCAGTGCCTCCAACGTAGGCCCGGAGACATAACTCGATCCGGCACAGGCCAATATCTCTTCCCTCTTTGATAGGATCTGGCCCTTTGGAAGTAAATTCAGCTCTCTCTGTGTAAGAATGGCGTCCTGAATGATCCCTCTTCTCAAGGCGAAATCGATCAACGCAGAAACCACTCCTCCGGCTTGAGCTCTTTCTCTCCAGAGCGGTTCTTTTGCCCTTGCCATGAAAACGGTGCGGACAGGACCCATCTCCACCTCTTCATAACCCTTGCCGAAAACTTTCCGGTGGATTTGATCCAGGTCGACTTCTGTTCTGGGGCAATAGGCAAAACAACGCCCTTCATCGAGGTCGCAATCGTGAAGCTTGACCACCCTTCCCTGCCATGACCGAAGATAGGGGCAGAGCGAGAGACAGGCGCCGCAGGCCGTGCAGAGGTCTTTCTGAAATACTCTCTCTTCTAACCCTTTAAGCCCTCTATTCATATTACTGGAAGACAATTATTACAGACCCACCAAAAAGTCAACCTTTCTCTCATCTGGATTTTTTCACACCTTCTGAGGGGTGATTTTTTTCCTCTTTTTTGCTTGACATTTTAGAAACGATCCAGATAGCGTAGAGATCATATACTGTTAGAATAATGGAACATTGCTAAATGAGGCGACAATTCCCCCGACAGGTTCAGCAAACTTATGACACGTTTCATATGGGCCGATCCTGTATGGATCTCTACAGCAACGATGTGGGTGTTGATTTTGTCAAGATAAAAAGCTTCGCCGCCTATGTGGGCGGGTCCCCTGCCAACATGAGCGTCGGTTGCCGCAGGTTGGGATTGAATTCAGCGCTGCTCACTGCTTTCGGAGAGGACCCCGTGGGCGATTTTGTGGTCCATTTCCTGACCGAAGAGGGCGTGGACGTCCGTTTCAGCCCCCGAAAATCGGGGTGCAACACCAGCGTTGTCGTCCTGGGTATTGAGCCGCCTGACAAGTTCCCCCTGGTCTTTTACCGGGATAACTGCGCCGACACCGCCCTTTCCATCGATGATGTGCTGGCCGCCCCTGTTACTGACAGCCGGGTGTTTCAATTCGCCGGCACGAATCTCAATAAAGAGCCAAGCCGGAGCGCCACCCTCTACGCTGCTGAGTTAGCCAAAAAGGCCGGCACTTCTGTTGTCCTCGATCTTGACTTTCGTCCTGATCAGTGGCATGATCCCCGCGTCTACAGTGCTGCGATCCGCTGCGTTCTCCCCTACGTGGACATCATCATGGGAACCGAGGATGAGATTAACGCCGCCATGCTGACCGATCCTCACTCCATACAGTTAACCAATTTCCAGATGACCGATGCCCGGGTAACAGGAAATACGGTAGAGCATGTCACCGCCCTTATGGAACGGGGTCCCTGGTTAGTGGTGGAGAAGCGCGGCAGGCACGGTTGCAGGATTCACCGGCGCGACTCCCCAGCCGAGGATGTCCCCGGGTTTCAGGTGACGGTCCAGAACATCCTGGGCGCAGGCGACGCCTTTGGCGCGGGGTTCCTTTACGGGTATGTGAAGGATTGGGAACTTAGGAGGGCCGCACGTCTGGGCAATGCCTGCGGGGCTATGGTGGTGAGCCGACATGGTTGCTCCATTTCCATGCCCTTCTGGAAAGAAGTGATGACTTTTATAGACGAACGGGGTGGGTTCTGATGACAATCAAGGAGGCAGGTGACATGAATAGAGATCTATCGAGGCGCTTTGATCTCAGCGGAAAAACTGCCGCCATCACCGGTGGCGGAGGTGAGCTGTGTGGCGCCATGGCGGAGGCGCTGGGCGCCGCAGGGGTGAAGGCGGCCATCCTGGATATCAATCTGGAAAAGGCCACAGCCCGCTCTCAGTCTATCATCCAATCCGGAGGGATAGCCGTGGCATTGCAGTGCGATGTGCTGGATACGGCCCAAGTGCGGGAGTGCTACGAAGCGGTCTCAACACTATGGGGTCCGCCAGATTTCCTGATCAACGGCGCCGGAGGCAACGACCCCCGCGGCAGCACATCTGTAGAATTCCATGATCCCGCCGGGTCGTGCGATCCGGCTTCCCAGTCATTCTTCGATTTGGATCCGGCCGGGTTCCGCCAGGTCTTCGACCTCAATTTCATGGGCACGTTTATTATGAGCCAGATCTTTTCCAGGGGGATGGTCGCAAGAGGCAAGGGGGCCATTGTGAACATCTCTTCCATGAGCGCATTCGTGCCGCTCACAAAGGTGGCTGCCTATTCTGCAGCCAAGGCTTCGGTGAGCAACTTCACCCGGTGGTTGGCGGTCCATCTTTCTCATGCCGGCGTCCGCGTTAATGCCCTGGCGCCGGGATTTTTTATGACCGAGCAGATGAAGTACCTGCATATTGATCAGAAAACGGGCGAGCTAACCCCGCGCGCACGCCAGGTGATTGCCCACACCCCTATGGGCCGTTATGGTCTGCCGGACGACCTGATTGGCGCCCTCGTCTGGCTGCTTTCCGATGCTGCGAGCTTCGTGACTGGTGTGGTAGTACCCGTGGATGGAGGATTTTCTTCTTATTCCATATAGACTTATCAGAGAAGATATGAATGTCGGCAGGTTTCTAAAAAGCCATTCATTCAGCACTTTGTGAAAAAAAAGAAGTGAGGCATTTAAAGTGGCCGGTGTGACTCTGAAAAACTTAGTAAAGAGGTTCAATGCGGTGACGGCGGTGGATGACCTGAGCATCAAAATCGAGGACCGGGAATTTGCAGTGCTGGTAGGGCCTTCCGGGTGCGGCAAAACCACAGCGCTCCGAATGATCGCCGGTTTGGAGACAGTGACGTCAGGCGAGATATATATTGGCGATACGCTGGTGAACGACATAGCGCCCAAGGACCGTGACATCGCCATGGTCTTCCAGAATTACGCCCTCTATCCGCACATGAACGTCCGGGACAATATGGGCTTCGGGCTTAAGATCCGCAAATTTCCCAAGGAAAAGATCGACGAGCGGGTGCAGGAAGCGGCGGACATCCTGGGTATCCAGGAACTTCTGGAGAGGAAGCCCAAAGAGCTCTCGGGAGGGCAGCGACAGCGCGTGGCAGTGGGAAGGGCCATTGTGCGCAAACCTAAGGTATTTCTGTTTGATGAGCCCCTCTCCAACCTCGACGCCAAACTGCGGGTGGCGATGCGTGCAGAGATCAGCAAACTGCACCGGCGTCTGGGAGCCACCATTATCTATGTCACTCATGATCAGGTGGAGGCTATGACCATGGCCGACCGGATCTTCATCATGCACAACGGCAACCTACAACAGTCAGGCGCGCCCATGGAGGTCTATAAACACCCTGCCAACCGGTTCGTCGCCGGGTTCATCGGTTCGCCCGCCATGAACTTTATCGAAGCCACACTGGTCCGTAAGGCTGATACCTATTTGATAGACGCCGACGGCTTTAAGCTGAGGCTGCCCAAGGAGTTTTATTCCCGTGTCGAGCCCTATGCGGGCCAACCGGTCATATTCGGCGTGCGACCTGAGGATATGATGCTACATGATCCCGCCATAGACGAGGGACACGCAAATACCCTTTCGGCACAGGCGGAAGTGGTGGAAACCCTGGGTTTTGAGATCTTTGCCTACCTGACCTGCGGCCCCCATGCCTTCATTGCCCGCATGGAGGTCCCGGAATGCCCGCTTAAAGTGGGACAGGCCTTAGAGGTGGATATTAAGATGACTCAAACCCACATCTTTGATAAGGAAACGTCACGAACCATAGTTTGACGGTTTTGTAAAAAGGCCCAAAAAATGCTTTTTATGGAACGGCTTTGCAAAAAGTCCAGAGACAAGGAGCGCAAATCCTGATGAATGAGGCGTGTTTAGACACACGCCGCAGTGACAAAGGATGCAGCGTGACGAAGCATATGGACTTTTTACAAAGTCACCCTACTTTAACGATCCACAAGAACTCAAAAGGAGGCATAAAATGAAAAGAAGAATGGTTTGCACCGCTTTAGCGGCCCTGTTGTGCCTGGGCATGGTTTCCACCACCTTTGCCAGCGTAAACTGGAAACAACTCCAGGGCATTGAGATCCGTTTCCTGATGAACAAGCATCCCTTTACCACGTTCATCGAGCCAAGGATCCCCGATTTTGAAAAAATGACCGGCATCAAGGTTGTCTTCGAGGTCTTCCCGGAGGATCAGTACCGGAACAAGAGGACCATCGAACTCAATGCCGGGGGCAAGTTGGACGGCTTCATGATCATGCCTGGCCAAGACGATCTCCACTACTGGAAGGCGGGATGGCTCCAGCCCCTGGATGACTACATCAGGGACCCAAAACTCACTGATGCGGACTGGGAAGTGAAGGACTTCTTTGCCAGCTTCGCAAAGGCATCCTCGGTGGAGGGCAAACAGATCGGCATCGTGATCAACGCTGAGACGTCCCTTCTGGCCTATCGCAAGGACCTGTTCGAGAGGTTCAAGGTGAAGGTTCCGGAAACCATGAAAGAACTGGAGGAGACAGCCAAGTTTTTCCATGGCAGAGAGGTTGACGGCAGGAAGATGATCGGCATCACTCTGCGGGGCAAGGGGGCGGCGGCTACCTCCCAGTGGGTGGGCTTTTTATACAGCTTCGGCGGTTCCTGGACAAATGCCCAGGGCAAGTCGAACCTGGCCTCACCCCAAAGCATCGAGGCCTTCAAGTTCTACGGCGACCTGCTTAGAAACTACGGTCCCCAAGGCGCTACCATGCTCCACTGGGCTGAAAGTACCTCCAACTTCATGGAAGGACGGGTTGCGATGATCTACGATGCCAACGTGTTCAGAGCCCTGTATGAGAACCCCAAGGAATCCAAGGTGGCCGGAAAGGTCGGCTATGCCGTGCTCCCGACCGGCCCGGCGGGCAGGCTCCCACATGTTTCCAATTGGAGCCTCTCAATAAACAGAAACAGTACGCCCGATCGGCAAAAAGCGGCCTGGCTGTTCATCCAGTGGGCCACCAACAAAACTAACGGACTGGGCGCGCTCTTGGCCGGCGTACCGGCGGGAAGGGCATCGTCTTGGAATTCCAGGGAGTTTAAGGCTAAAGATTCAAATCCGGACTGGACCGCGGCCACCATGAGGTCCTTTGAAATCGGCCAGCCCCAGTGGAACCCGCCCGTAATCAACGTCCCCGAGATCCGAGATATTACCGGTCAGGTCATTGTAGACGCCATTGATGGCAAGGACGTGGCCGCCTCGGCCAGGAAAGCGGCCGACCTGATGGACAGGAAGATGGAGCGGTAACTAACTTTCGCCCGGGTCTGTCTGTGCTTACAGCGCCGACAGACCCGGCAAAAATTAGGACAGAGCCTGCGATATGAAGAAAGCCCAGGGCTCACTATCCCGATTCATCGATTGCCACCAGTCGTTCGTCTATCCGGCGCCAGCTGTGATCGTCCTTTTTCTCATCGTCATTCTCCCCATTGGTTATAATTTGTATCTTACCTTTACCAAATGGACGATCGGGCTGGGGGAGCCGCGCTTTATCGGCCTGGATAACTTCCTTGAACTCCTCTCGGATGAGCGGGTCTGGAATGGTACGAAAGTGATGGTATATTTCAGCGGGATGAGCCTTTCTATTGAGCTCGTGCTGGGGCTCCTCATCGCCCTTTATTTCAATCGTACCTTCAAGGGCAGTGAATTGGTTCAGGCTATCTATATTATCCCCTTTGCCGCCACGCCAGTGGCGGTGGCGCTGATCTGGCGGATTATGCTGAACCCGGAAATCGGGGTTCTGAATTACCTGCTCACCGGCATCGGTCTTCCCGGCAGCCTGTGGGTCAGTAGCGAGCAGATGGTGATCCCTACATTGGTGATGGTAGACGTGTGGAAATGGACGCCCATGATCACCCTCATCGTCCTGGCGGGACTCAAATCCCTGCCTCCTGATCCCTTCGAGGCAGCGCGCATCGACGGGGCCAGCATGTTCCAGATCTTCCGGTACATTACGCTGCCACTGATCCGGCCGGTGCTGATTGCGGCCTTGATGCTCAGATCTTTAGACAACCTCAAGGAATTCGATATGATCTACACCATCACCCAGGGCGGACCAGGAATCGCCTCAGAGACATTGTATCTGTACTCCTACAATGTGGGGTTCAGCTTTTTCAAGGCCGGATACGGCTCGGCCCTCATGGTGGTAGTGTTTCTCATCGTCCTGGTGTTTAATGTGGTAATGAACCGGATGCGACACAAAACAGAATCTTTTAATTGAGCAGGGCGCGGGGGCCGGCAGCGCCTTTCAAGAGAACTGACGACAGGAACGTGAATGACTAAAACCTTTAAATTCATTCTTTTTTATGCTGGAGCCATTGCCCTGTGCATGCCGCCCTTGTTCGTTTTCATCTGGATGATCATGACCGGGCTTAAGACGGGCGTACAAAATATCACCTACCCCCCTGAGTTTATCTTTACACCTACGGTGGAAAACTTCCGGGCCGTATTCCAACAGCACAATTTCTTTCATTACCTTTTGAACAGCCTCGTCATCGCTGGTTTCGCCACAGCTATTTCCCTTGTTTTGGGGCTGCCGGCGGCCTATTCCATCGCCAAATACAGGCAGGGCAAGATCGGCATTATCGTCCTGGTAGCCCGGATGACGCCCTTTGTGAGCTATCTACTGCCCTGGTATATCATCTTCCGCCACCTGAAACTCATCGATACCTACACCGCCCTGACCATTACCCACCTGATCATCACAATGCCCATGGTGATCTGGCTCATGGTCTCCTTTTTCGAGAGCATACCGGGCGAGCTGGAAGACGCAGCCATGATCGATGGTTGTTCCCGATCGCAAAGCTTTCTCCGGATCGTGCTCCCCCTGGTGCGCAATGGCATCGCCACCTCAGCAATCATGTCCTTTATCTTTTCCTGGAACCAGTTTCTCTTTTCGCTTATCCTTTCCGGGCCAAAGACCAAGACCGTACCGGTGGCGGTATATAACTTTATCTCCTACGGAAAGATCGATTGGGCCGGTATCGGCGCTGCCGCTACATTGATCGTGCTTCCTGTTTCCATCTTCGCCTTTTTTGTTCGAAAATCCATCGTTCAGGGACTGACCATGGGCGCCTTGAAGGACTGATGCCCTGAATAGATAATATATTTCACCGTTTTCCCCATAATTACATGGGCTTAACTTTGTTCGACCCTCCATCATCTCCATTGAATTTTAGGTAAGGCACACGAGGAAATTTGAATTAAACCTATTTCTTAACCCTACAGCGACTCTTTGAGAAAGAACGGTACTGTGCACCAACAAAGGATGCTTCCGCCCCATCCGTCATACCCGCGAAAGCGGGTATCCAGTTGGGGTTTTGGAGCCCATAAACATCCTGGATTCCCGTTTTCACGGGAATGACGAAAAAATGACGCTGTAGTATTAAAGATAGAATGATAAAAAGGATCTCGTATTAAGACATGTTGAATCATTCTTAGATTTTTTGCATTGGAAGACCTGATACACATTACAACATGACAAGCCCTC
>DYHU01000538.1 GCA_020724025.1 Syntrophorhabdus sp.
TCAGTGTCTTCATCAAAGAGTACCGGAGTCAACGCCTCTCGGTGATCGGGGCTGTGGAGAAACCCGGCGCCTTTGATGTGACAGGCCAGAAGACAATCCTCAATATGCTGGCCATGGCAGGAGGCCTGAAAGAGGATGCAGGGCAGTTGCTCTTTTTGATCCGGCCGCCCGGATTGGATGGTGAGACCTCTAAAAAAGAGGGAGGAAAAGGGACTGACGAAGAAAAACCTAAAACCTTTGTCATCGATCTGGATGACTTACTGGTTAAAGGTGATTTGACCCTCAATCTGCCCTTGGCCAATGGCGATGTCATTAACATTCCAGTTTCAGGCAAGATCTTCGTCGGCGGTGAAGTGAAGAGTCCGGGCGGATTCCCTTTGAAAGGCAAAAAGATGACCGCCGGTCAGGCTATCGTTATGGCAGGAGGATTGAGCTCGAAAGCTGCCGGCTCTGAGACCAGGATCTTCCGTTATTCAGGGAAGGGAACAGATAAAGAGATTCTTTCCGCCAACGTTTACGCTATTCAGAAGGGTCAGGAAGAAGATCTCTTCCTCAAAGAAAACGACATCATCATCGTTCCAAAACACGGTGTGAAAGCTTTCCTGACCGAGTTCAGGGATACCCTAAAAGGATTACTCGGGTTTGGATTTTCCCTTGGATCTCTCTAATTTAAGGAGTCCAATATGAATTACCTGAAACAGATTCCTTCAGAAGGATATTACCAGCTCCCCCCACCAGGATATTCCCAACCCCCTTTTCAAGAGGAGAAAGAGGTCAATCTCAGGGATTACTGGAAAGTTATCCGGAAAAGGCGTTGGACCATCCTCGCCTTTTTTTTCATCGTCCTCATGACGACGGCCGTGGCCACCTTTACGATGAGGCCCATCTACAGGGGAACGACGACCATTCAGATCAACAAGGAAAACCCTCAGATCGTTGACTTCAAGGAGATCTTTGCAGTCAATACGATGGATATGGATTATTACCAGACCCAGTACAAGGTCCTCGAAAGCCGAAGTCTGGCTAAACGGATCATTCAATCCCTCAAACTCTCGGAACACCCTGCGTTCCTGCCTGGACCTCCCTCCGCGTTTCAGCGGTGGAAATCGGATCTTCTGAGCTCCCTGGTCGACCTTTTTGGCTCGGTGTTTTCAAAAAGTGTTCCTGAATCTTCTGAAAGTGAAAAGGAGACATTATTGATCAGTCAATTTTTAAGGCATCTGAAGATTGAGCCCATCCGGAACTCTCGCCTCGTTAAAATCCATTTCGATTCAAACGATCAAGACCTGTCGACTCAGGTGCCCAATACCCTCGCCGCCGCTTATATTCAGCAGAACCTGGAGGCCCGTTTTATTGCCACCGAGCAGGCGAAAGAATGGTTGACCAAACAGTTGGCAGATCTGAAGGCCAAGGTGGAGAGGGCGGACGAAGAGCTCGAGAGTTTCGGCTCGAAGCATGGTATCGTCTCCCTTGAGGAGAAAGAGAATGTCATCATGCGGCGGCTCACCGAGCTGAACGAAGCCCTCACCAAGGCCGAATCCGAAAGGATCGCCAAGGAGGCCCTGTATAAACAGACCAAAGATCGGCACTTCGATTCCCTTACCCCCATCCTCGAGAACAAACTGGTCATGGATTTGAAGCAGGCCTATATTCAGCTCGAGGCCCAGTACATGAAACTCTCCGAGACCTTCAAACCCGAATACCCCGAAATGGTACGCCTCAAAAGTCAGATGGAGACCGTTCA
>DYHU01000539.1 GCA_020724025.1 Syntrophorhabdus sp.
AAATGCATATAATGTTTTGATTCGAGGTGGCCTGGTGGTATCAGGTTCAGGAATTCGTAAAGTCGATGTCGCCATAAGGGGTGAACAGATTGTTGCTGTTAAGCAAGGATTAAGAAGAGAGGATTCAGACCGGGTGATCGACGCCTCGGGCCAATATGTCATGCCGGGTGTGATCGATGTTCATGTCCATCCCGTCTATGAAGACGATATGGGCGGACTCTCCTTGACAGCGGCCCATGGAGGTGTGACAACCCTCATCCATTTTGCCTATGCGAAACCGGGAATGAAGCTGATCGACACGATCAAACAATATCAGGAAGAAGGTTCAAAAAAATCCTATCTCGATTTTGGAATTCACGGGACATTATTCGATCCGGCTTCCCAGATCGAAGAGATCCCGAAGGCCTTCGAACTCGGCGTCTCTTCATTTAAGATGTTCATGGCCTATGCCAAACTGAAGTGGATGACCGATGATTATCACCTCGCCGCCGCCATGGACCTGATCGGAGGATGTGGCGGCATGGCCATGGTCCATGCAGAGAATGGTCTGGTGACGGACTATCTTGAGGACCGGTCTTTGAAGAGAGGAGAAGATCAGAAAAAAGTTTTTCTCAAGACGAGGCCTGACCATCTGGAGGCAGAGGCGATCTTCAGGGCGATATCCATTGCGGCGGTCACACGCTGCCCCCTTTACATCGTCCATCTGAGCACGGCGAGAGGTGTGCTTCCTCTTCAGCAGGCAAGGGCAGAGGGGCAGACCGTCTATGTTGAGACCTGTCCCCAATACCTGACGATGACGGATGCCAAACTGCAAAAGTTAGGTCCTTTGGCCAAAATCGGGCCCCCTCTTCGAACGGAAAAAGACCGGCTTGCCCTCTGGGAGGCCATACAGAAAGGGATCATAGATACCGTGGCAAGCGACCATGCACCCAAGGCGAAGAAGATGGATGATCCCTTTTTTGAATCTCCCTATGGTTCTCCTCAGACCGAGACGATGTTCACCGTTACTTACGACGAAGGTGTCAACAGCGGAAGGATCAAACCCAATAAGTTGGTCCAACTTTTCTCGGAGAACCCTGCAAGAATCTTTGGCCTCCACCCGAAGAAGGGGACGATTCAGAAAGGTTCGGATGCTGATCTTTTCCTCTTCGACCCAAAACAGATCCATACCATCCAACATCAGACCCAGCACTCCGGAGCCCCTTATACGCTTTACGAAGGCAGGAGATGCAAGGGGAAGCCCATTCTTGTGATGCAGAGGGGGAAGATATTGATTGAAGACGGAGAGATGAAAGGAAGGGCGGGAGAAGGTGAGTTTCTTCCGACGAAGATCAAGTCTACACCCAACCTCTCCTCCCCTAGCGGGAGGAGATAGAGAGGAGGGGGGAGTAAAAACTTCTTGTTCACCCCCACCCCCACCCTCCCCCATCGAGGGGGAGGGAATTATGGGAAGGAGGAAACAATGGCCATTCTCAAAGGAAAAGACATTCTCCACGGGAATCAGTTTTCGAGGAAAGATGTCGATGCCATTCTGAAGGTGGCATCAGAGTTTGAAAAAGAGTTAAAAAACAGGGATGGCCTCTCTTTATTGAAAGGGAAGATTCTATCCACCCTTTTCTTTGAACCCAGCACCAGGACCCGTCTCTCTTTTGAGGCAGCCATGCAGAGGCTCGGGGGCGGTGTGATCAGCATGGGCTCGGTCGAGAGCTCCTCTGTGGCCAAGGGGGAGACCCTGGTCGATAC
>DYHU01000540.1 GCA_020724025.1 Syntrophorhabdus sp.
TTTGTCATTCTTCTATGTTGAAAAGCAAGTCCCAATCAGCATAGACGTGGTATTAGATAATGTTTTTAAGGACAGCACCAATCTTTAAAATCAACCTTCTATTAGCAGACACATCCTTCTATGTTGAAAAGCAAGTCCCAATCAGCATAGACGTGGTATTAGATAATGTTTTTAAGGACAGCACCAATCTTTAAAATCAACCTTCTATTAGCAGACACATCCTTCTTGGATAGCTGCAGAGCCTTTTCATATTTTAAAGTGTGGGCACGGGAGTCTGAACTATAGCAGCCATCATCTTGCGATGAGCTGCAAGAATGACATATCCGTTGCCCACGAAAGCGATTTATTAGATCGGGTCATGTCCCAATGTATTTAGAGTTACTGAATGACACACGGAACGTATTCCGCCTGATTTTTCAGAACGTAGCGGATCCGATTCAGAAGTTTTCTGGCAATCTTGACGATGGCCTTCGTCTTGCGCATCCTTTTACAGTATTCCTGGAAGGCCATCAGAAGCGCCGGATCCTTACGGACTGCAACCCAGGAGGCTTCAACGAGCAGCCACCTCAACTGCGAATGGCGCCGCTGCGTAATACTTCCGACGTATTCTTTCTCACCGCTTCCTTGAGTGTCTGGAATGAGTCCAACGTAACAGGACAACTCGTCCAGAGACGGGAAACGCGTGATCTCACCCAGTTCCACCAGCAAGATCATGGCTGTAAGGGTGCTGATCCCGGGCACCGTCTTCAACAAACGAACCGGGGGCCGGTACTCCTCCGTCCTGGCCAGGCGCAGGATGGCCCGGTTCAAAGAGGCGATCAGCTGACGCAGATGGCTCAGTTCCTCCAGGTGGGCCTTCAAGGCTATATTCCCACTGGCTTTCTCCATCCGGATACGCTCGAGCCATCGGATGAACCGTCGAGACCAGTGGCTGTTGATCAGTTCTTCCGGAAGATGAATGCCATAGAAGAGCAGCATCCCTTTAATCTGGTTCTTGCACCGGGTTTGCTTTCTGACCATGCTCATACGGGTTCGGATCAGACTGCGATCTTCCAGCTTCAATCGACAAGGGACATAGATCCCCTCAAGCTCCCCGTTTCGAAGACTACGGGCCAATTTGCGGCAATCCACCGGATCCCGTTTGGTCCTTCGCTCTTTGTTCTTCGTCGGAATGTCAGCCGGGTTCACCACAAGACACTGAATCCCTTTCTCCCTCAATTGGTCGTGGATCCAGAAGCCGCAATAGCCCGCTTCATAAGCTGCATAATACAGCGCACCCGGGAAGTGGTGGCTCAGGTAATGGACCAGTTTGTCCGCTTCAGGGGGCTGGTTAAATGTTTTATACTCGCCATACTTCGAAAAGATACTTACACTCCAGCTCTTTTTGTGGACATCCAGACCGATGTAAATAGGTTGACCCGTAAAATGAAGTTTGTTATGGTTAATCATAGGCAAGCCTCCTTTCGGTGGAATTTTGTTTCGCAACAAGATTATACCCGAAAATCTGAGACTTGCCTTTCTTTTTTTAACAGCTTCGTTCGAAAAGTACGTGATTCCCATTTCAGAGTTATCCACAAGGGGGATAGAGAGCGGAGAGATTTTAGCCCAGCGCCAT
This sequence comes from Syntrophorhabdus sp., assembly GCA_020724025.1. The sequence continues at coordinate 1,616 of DYHU01000540.1, forward strand.
CCGGTGGAGCGGGGCGGCCCGTAAGGGCAAAATCTCGGAGCTCTCGTAGTCCCGCCTGTGGATAACTCTCTGAGAATGAAAGTCATCGTGTACCTTTCGAACTTCTTTCAATCATAAGGTCTGAAC
>DYHU01000117.1 GCA_020724025.1 Syntrophorhabdus sp.
GATGCTCTTTGACATGGCCCTGAAAATAAGTGAGAAGGGTCTCGTTGCTCATTGCATGCTCTCCTGTATAAACTGTTTTTAAACGACCTTGAAAAAAGATTCCTCAAACTCGGGCTTCCCTTCATACTTCTTTAAGAAAAAACCCGCGGCCATATCCATATTATCAAAGAAGGCCGGATTCACATCAATCCCTGCCTGGTGAAGGGCATCCCGGGCTTCTTTTAGATCGGGAGGGCATCCCTTCACGGCAATCATCTCCTTGATATCGGCATTGTCCTTATTGGCCTGAACCATACACTTTCCTATCAAAATCGTCTTCTTCTTTCCGGGGCTGGGTTTCATCCTCTTACCGGTCAAGATCTCCACTTCATTCCAAGGTTCTCCCCTCCAGGCATTGGCAATGGCCATAAGGATCACTGTTGTGAAACCTGAACAATAGGTACAAATCGTATCATCATATTGGCGATAGGTCAGCCCTTTGATTCCCAGCTTTTCCAGGGGCTTGGGAAGAGTCCCATCCTCCGTGTAAGGAAAGGCGTATTCATGGTAAGAGGCTACGGCCTCGATCTTCTCTCCCACCAATTCCACATCCGATAAATCGACGGGCCTCATAAAATCCTGGGCCGCATGAACCAGATGAGGAATCTCTGATGGTTCGTATCCCAGGACCTTAGCTCCTACCTTATCGACGGAAAAGATATCAGAAGAGGCGACCAGAATATTGCTCCTCCTGAGCCTTCCTTCAAAAAACGGTCCCCGCTCAGTCGTGTAAATTCCATCTAATAGAGTGAAAGAAGGGGGAAGTTTATTGGCAAGCCTGGCAACCATGTAATTCAGGTCCTTTTCCGGATCAGGGCTGTGACATTTCTTGCGTGAATTTACATCGATCAGCCCCTTTAAGTTCTTTATTCCAAGGCTGACGACTGTCTGGGCATGCGTCTTGAGGACAGGAAGATTGACCACGAAATCGCTCTGGAGGATGTCTCCATTGAAGTTGAGCACAACACCAGAACCCATGTCGAGCCTTTTAAAAGGCCTTTCAAAAATATTCAAGGTCTTTATGCCGTAACGTTTCCTTAGGATATTATAGCCGAGGCTCTCAAAGGCATGGGCAGGCGTCTCCGTATCCTTTGGATCAAAAGTTACTATTCCTTCCACAATGGTGATCTCATCGATTCCCCGTTCTTTGAGAAGGATCACCATATCCTCGATAACCCGGGAGGTGGTGACCACTCCCCATTTGGGAAAAGGAGTGGTGCGCGTCCAGAAGACGATGTTGGGTTTAATAAAAATCTTCGCCTTGCTGGGCAGGTGGTCAAGGCCCCGAGACAAATTAACCGCCTTACGAACCGATTCTAAAGGCTTCTCGTAACGAACAATCGCAACGATTCGTTTTCCCACGCCAATCCCCTTTTCAAGAATTTAGATCAATGCCCGTCGGCTAAAATTTATAGCCCATGGAGTTAGGTGTGTCAAACAAAATGTTTCCATTGTTTCCATGTGAACCTTTTCTTCTTGACAGAAAATTTCCCCTTCGATAAAGTTTCTCTGTATTAAAATAAACCCCGTTAGAAATTCCAAGAGTCGAGTAAAATGACCAATATTCAATGATCAATGGTCAATGATCAGTTTGTAATGATCTGTTATTAAATTGAGCATTGGTCATTGCCCATTGACCATTGATCATTGAATATTTGAAAGGAGGTCCTTATGGAAGAATTCGTCAAGGGAGGAGCGTTTCTGGTCGAATCGATTTCTCCTCAGGAAGTTTTCACCCCGGAGGACTTTAATGAAGAGCAACTATTGATTGCGAAGGCGGTCACCGAATTTGTTGTAGGTGAAATCCAACCCGTGAGCGAAGACATTGAAGAGAAGAAAGAAGGGCTCCTTTTAGGCCTGCTCAAGAAGGCAGGGGAGTTAGGATTTCTCTCTGCGGACATCCCGGAGGAGTACGGGGGGCAGGATTTGGATAAGGTCAGTTCTCTCCTTCTCTGGGAGAAGATGGCCCAGGCAGGAGGTTCTTTCATGGCCGCCTTCGGGACCCAAACCGGAATCGGTTCTCTTCCCATTATCTTCTTTGGCAACCCGGATCAGAAGAGACGTTATCTCCCGAAGCTCGCCACAGGGGAGATGATTGGGGCCTATGCTCTGACCGAGCCCGAAGCAGGTTCGGATGCCCTGAACTCCAAGTCTACGGCAACGCTTAGCCCTGATGGGAAATATTACATCCTCAATGGCCAGAAGCAATTCATCACCAATGCCGGAATTGCCGACCTGTTCACCACTTATGCCAAAGTGGATGGAGATAAATTCACCTCTTTTATTGTCGAGCGCAATTTCGAAGGGGTCTCAGTGGATGAGGAAGAGAATAAGATGGGGGTGAAGGGCTCCTCGACGCGAAGCGTGATCTTCTCTGATGTCAAGGTCCCGGTGGAGAATCTTCTCGGAGAGATTGGAAGAGGCCATATCGTGGCCTTAAACGTCCTCAACATGGGGCGTTTCGGCTTAGGCGCGGGCTGTCTGGGAGGATCAAAGAGGGCCCTGCAGGAGGCCGTCACCTACGCAAAAAAGAGGGTCCAGTTTGGTAGGCCGATCGCTGAATTTGGTCTGATCCGACATAAGATCGCCGAGATGGCGATTCAATCTTTTATCATGGAGAGCATGGTTTATCGGACAGGAGGTTTGACTGATCGGATTCTCCGGCGGATTGACCGCCATGCCGGGGATGTCGGAATGCAGATGGCGAACGGGATTGAGGAGTATAACATTGAAGACTCCATCAACAAGGTCTACTGTTCGGAGATGTCGGGCTATATTGTGGATGAAGCCGTTCAGATCCATGGAGGGTACGGATATATTCATGATTATCCGGTGGAACGGGGTTACAGGGATGCTCGGATCAACCGGATCTGGGAAGGGACGAACGAGATCAATCGCCTGCTGATCATGGACATGTTGACGAGACGGGCCATGAAGAATCGCCTTCCCTTGCTTGGGGCGGCGCAGAGGGTGGCCGGTGAACTCCTCACCCTTCGTCCGAAAGTGGAAAGTGATGATGGGAGACTGACCTTACAACAGGAGATGGTCGAGATATCAAAAAAGATTAGCCTCCTTGTCACCGGGGCAGCGGTTCAGAAATATATGATGAAGCTATCAGAGGAGCAAGAGATTCTCGGATTGATCAGCGATATGGTGATTCAGGTCTTCGCCATGGAGAGCGGCCTTCTTCGTGCTATGAAAACCATGGAGAAATCTGGAGATGAAAGGGCTCAGATTCAGAAGGCGATGGTCAAGGTCTATGTGAATGATGCCTTTGACCGGTTGGAAGGTTTTGCAAAAAAGGCGCTCGCTGCCATTGCCGAGGGGGATACGCTCAGGACACAGTTATCCGGTCTCAAGAAACTAACCCGGTTTACCCCTGTAAATACGATCGCACTGAGGCGGGAAATCGCAGATTATGTGACCAAAATAGGAAGATATCCTTTTTAATAAAAGGGATCAATAACCAATAACCTATCGTAGTGCGACATAAATTCTTTTGCTATATTTGTCATTCCTGCGGAAGCAGGAATCCAGAAGAGAAACTTGGAAAAAACCACTGGATTCCCGTTTTCACGGGAATGACAAAATTTTTCGCTATAGTGATAGTTAAGGGAGGGACAAATGACTATATCGAAAGTATTCATTGTGGGTGCTGGATTAATGGGAAGCGGTATTGCTCAGGTCTGTGCTCAGGCGTCCATCCAGGCCTTCCTTACCGATATCAGCCAGGAGATCTTGAACCGGGCCCTGAAGAATATCGCCTGGTCAGTGTCCAAATTCATTGAAAAGGGAAAGGTGAAAGAGAGCTTGGAATCGATCATGGGTCGAATTCGAGTCGGCACGGATTGGGAGAACGCATCCCGGGCGGATCTGGCCATAGAGGCTGTCTTTGAAAAGTTAGAGCTTAAACAGGAGATGTTTAAGAAGTTGGATGAAGTCTCTGGCGCAGAAACAATCCTCGCCAGCAACACCTCAGCCATTCCGATTACCGAGATTGCCGCCGTATGCAAAAGGCCGGAAAAGGTCCTGGGCCTCCATTTTTTCAGTCCTGTGCCCATGATGGAGGTGGTGGAGGTCATCAAAGGCGTGAGGACTTCAGAAGAGACCATGCGGGCAGGCGTCGATTTTGTCAGGAGCATAGGCAAGGAACCCATTCGGGTGGAAAGTGATGTCCCAGGATTTCTCCTCAATAGGATCAATCTCGTGGGCTATGTGGAAGCCATTCATTTATTAGAACAGGGCATCGGAACCGTGGAGGACATTGATAAGGGCGTCCGTTTGGCTTTTGGCAGGAGGATGGGTCCTCTTGAGACGGGGGACCTGGTAGGACTCGATGTCTCTTATGGGGCCTTGATGGCCATTTACGAAGAAAGCAAGGATATGCGTTTTTCTCCACCTGAGCTTTTAAGACGCAAGGTGGCGGAAGGGCATCTTGGCCGTAAGACCGGACGGGGATGGTATGAGTATCACCCGGATGGAAGCCGGAAGGAAAAGTAGAAGGATTAAAGAAGAGGATCAGCAAACCCCGTTAGAAATTTCAGCCGTTGCGACTCGAAACCGAGTGGTCCATTATTTCTAATGGAGTGAAGGAGGAAACGGTTGACATGCTCTATGAACTGAATGACGAGCAAAAAGATTTCCAGAAGAAGGTTCGAAAAATTTATGAGAGGGAGGTCAGCCCTCTCGTCGAGGAATATGAGCGAAAAGAAACCTTCCCGGTTCAACTCTTTCGGATCCTGGGCGCAGAGCATCTTCTCTGCCTGCGATGTCCCAAGGAATATGGCGGTCCGGGTTTGGACAAGGTCTCTGAGTGCATCGCCGTGGAGGAACTGAACCGGATCTGCGTGGGCATCGGCGCAGGCATCATGGTTCAGGGAGGTCTGGCCACCGACCCCATTCTCCATTTCGGATCCGAAGAACTGAAGCGGGAATATCTTTCTCCTGCAGTGCGGGGGGAGAAGATCGGCGCTTTTGCTCTGACCGAACCGGATGCCGGATCGGATGCCTCTGGAATCCGGACAACGGCCCTCAAACAAGGAGAAGGTTACCGGCTCAATGGTTCAAAGACCTTTATCACCAACGGAACAATCTGTGATTTTGTGACCGTGGCTGCCTATACCGATCCTGTTAGGCGAGGGACCGGTATCAATCTTTTTGTCGTGGAGCGTGAAGATCCGGGATTCTCTGTGATTAAAAAATTAAGGAAACTCGGGAACCGTTCTTCGGATACGGCTGAGTTGGCCTTTGACGACTGTTATGTTCCGAAAGAGAGGATGCTTGGAGATAAAGAGGGAGGAGGATTGGGGCAATTGGAAGAGACCCTCAAATCAGGAAGGCTCACCTATGGGGCCAGAAGCACGGGGGTTGGGCAGGCGGCATTCGATGCCATCCTCTCTTATGTAAAAAAGACCCGGAGACAGGGCCAATCTCTCGCCAGATCACAGGCGATTCGATTCATCCTGGCGGAGATGGCGATGTCGCTTGAGGCCATGCGATATATGACCTATCGAGGCGCCTACCTTTTTGATCGAGGCCTTGCCTCGATGAAAGATGCCTCCATCGTCAAACTCTTCTGCAGTGAATCCGTTCAGAGCATCGTTCAGAAGGCGATGACCATCCAAAAGAATTTTGGGCTGATGATGGACAATCCGGTTCAGAGATTTCTCCGTGACGGGAGGCTGAGCAAGATTCCAGAGGGAACTTCTGAAATTCAACATTTAGTGATCGCCGGCGGACTGGGGCTTTGAGGAATGCGGATTGCGGATTACATAAATCTCATCATGTCATTCTGAGGGAGAGGATATGAATTTTGAATTATCGGATGAGCAAAAGGATGTTCAGAGGGCAGCCAGGGAGTTTGCCCAGGGAGAGTTTGATCCTGATCTGGCCCTGGAACTGGATCAGAGCGGAAAATCCCCGGAATCGCTATGGAAGAAGGCCGCTCAGTTGGGATTTATTGGAATTCATTACCCTGAAGAGTTTGGGGGGCAGGGGCTGGGTTTTTTTGAGAACGTTCTGGCGATCGAAGCCTTCTGCAGGGTTGACTCCGGAATGGGAAGCGCCTTGAGCATGGCCGATATCGGATCAGAAGTCCTCTTGAAGTTCGGTTCAAAAGACCAGAAGGAGCGGTTTCTTTTCCCTTTGACAAAGGGAGCGAAACGAATGAGCGTCGCCTTTGCCGAATCGGAAGACGGACAAGACCTTTCTTCCATCTCCACCGTTTCAGAGAGGAGGGGAGAGAAATATTTCCTCCGCGGGGAAAAACGGTTCGTGCTCAATGCCTCTCTCGCAGATTCCTTCATCACGCTCTGTAAAGAACCCGAGGAGGGGTGGATCACATTAATTGTAGAGCGGGAAAGGGAGGGCATCGCAGTCTATCCGATTGAGAAGATGGGGTTGAGGATGATCCCATTTGGAGATCTTGGCTTCAGTGAGGTTCGGGTGCCTCTTGAGAGCCGAATCGGAAATGGAGGAGAAGGGATGACACATGTTCACCATTGCCATCAGGTGATGGGACTCAGAAGTGCGGCTCAGGCCTTAGGGACTGCTCAGGGGGCCTTTGATCGGGCGATGGGACATGCCAAACAGAGGGAGCAATTTGGCAGAAAACTCTCCCAGTTTCAGGCCATTCGACATAAACTGGCGGATATGGCCGCGGACATTGAGGTCGCCCGCTGGCTCACCTATAAATCTGCGACAGAGTATGACCGGGGAATGATGGACCCTGACTTCCTCTCCATCACCCGATTGGAGGCCGGGAGGAGATTGGTGAGGGTGGTCGATGAGGCCCTCCAGATCTTTGGGGGGTATGGCTATATGGCGGAGCAGGCCATTGAACATTATTTCAGGGATGCCTGGGCGATTGGGGTGGAGCTTGGAACAGAGGAAGAACAGAAGGACGTAATCGCCGAAATCATGCTGGGACCTGACTCGATGGGAAAGTGAATTTCCCCTGATTTGAGCAATTCTTTATACTATTTTAAAGATAAACCATTCTGGATTCCCGTTCCCCGATTAATGCCTTCGAGGACAAGTTTCACGGGAATGACATTTTCATTCGTCGCCTAGTAGTCATTCCTGCGGAAGCAGGAATCCAGTATCTTTGATGTAATTAATAATGAAAAATTGTCCAATTTAAGTAATGCATTGAAAGGAAAAATTTAATCCAGAGGATTTCTTCGAAAAGGAGAAGATCATGGAATATAAGGATATCGAATTGATCAGAGAAGAAGGGAGCGCTTTGATTTATTTGAACAGGCCTGAAGTTCTAAATGCCCTGAGTGAAACGATGAAGGATGAGCTGATTCATGCCCTAAAAGAGACCGAAGAAGACCATCGCATCCGGGTCATGATTCTAACAGGCCGGGGCCGAGGTTTTTGTGCGGGTGCGGATCTTAACCGATTTAGAGAGATTCAAGAAGAGGATAAGGATCATAAAAAGAAATCAACCCTTCGACTCCCCAGCATAAATGCTGGGACTTGCTCAGGGTTGACCCTGAGAGGCGCTTCTTCACCCCACCTTCAAAGGCGGAGCTTGTTGCCGCCGAATGGGTCAAGATTTGGGTCACTCGATCTGCCCAGGACCTTTATCCAGTACCCCAAACCCATCATCGCCGCCATCAATGGTCCATCTTATGGTTTTGGTTTTACGGTAACGCTCACCTGTGATATCCGTCTGGCCTCTGAAAGGGCAAATTTTAGCTGCGCCTTTGTTCGGATTGGAGTCACGCCGGAATTTTGTAGCACCTATTTCCTACCCAGACTCATAGGGTATGGCAAAGCGGCAGAGCTGATCTTCACTGCCAGACCCTTTGATGCCCGTGAGGCATTCGCAATAGGAGCCGTTGACCAGGTATTTTCCCATAACCGACTAATCCCTGAGGCCAAAAAGATGGCGAAACAAATTGCCTCCATGCCGCCTACGGCCATACAGAAATCAAAAGAGATATTGCGTCATGGTATGCAATCCACTCTGGACCAAGTAATTCGGTATGAATCCATGGCCTTTCTCGATTGTATGAAGACGGAGGAACATCGATCCGCCCTGAGCAAACTATTGTCCCAGATGAAATTGACGAATATTAGGCCCCGCCGATCAAAAAAATAAGGGAGGGAATTGCTCAAATTTTTTGATTGGCAAGCCTTGAATCGATACGGTAGATTAATGGCCGTTCATTAATATAACTGACCCACAAACCCTTTAACACCCCCTAACCTTTTGATCCTATGGTTTCCATAGGACCGCCTCTTTTGAGATGGTTTGGTTCAGATGAATCAGGGCGCAGTAAAACCCGGTTTTCAAAAGGCGAAGATGCTGGAAACGGCGCGAAGGCTGTTCTGGGAAAAAGGCTACAACGCCACAAGTATGCGCGATATCGCCATTTCCTATGGTTGTAGACCGGCCAATATCTATAATTTCTTTTCCGACAAAGAAGAAATCCTCTTCGAAGTGCTTCGGGAGGAAATGGAACAGATCATCAACCCTATTAAACACCTGGAAGAGGATGATGATTCCAGTCCCATTGAGCAGTTGAGATTCATCATCCAAAGTCATTTAAAAGTGACGTTGAGCTACAGGAGGTCCGCGAAGCTGCTTTTTGATGTTGCCCTGGACAGCCTCTCACCCGACAAACGAAAAGCCATCATCGATTTTCGTGACGATTATGACCGAATTATTCGAAAAGTCATTCGCAGAGGCATGGATACCGGGTATTTCCCTGAAATGGACGTGAAGTTGGCCGGCTTTATGATTGCCTCTATGATCACCCGAACCAGGATTTGGTTCCACCCGAAAAAAGGGATATCGGTTAGCGAGCTCGCCGATTTCATATCTGAATTCGCTTTTAATGGTCTGGGCGGCTCAAGGACCATAGGCCATGAGAGGCTTTTGAGCAGAACCCGTGAAACGAGAAGTGGAGGAAAGAAAATATGAGAACCAAGCAGCAATACATCGAGGGGTTGCGGAAGAAGCGCCGCAACATTTATGTGAACGGGGAAAAGATCGCCCGGGATGATGAGGTGCAGATGCCCACGATTCATACCATGGGATTAACTTTCGATTACGCCGCCGATACGAAATACGAAGGCCTGTGCACGGCCCAATCCCATCTCACCGGGGAAAAGATCAATCGATTCTGTCATGTCCATCAGAGCAAGGAGGATTTGCATAAGAAACAGGATATGACCCGGGCCCTCTGTCAGGTGGCTGGAGGTTGTATTCAGCGGTGTATGGGAATCGATGCGACCAACGCCCTCTATAACGTTTCCTATGAGGCTGACAAACAGAACAGAGGAGCCACCCAATACCATCAGAATTTCGTGAAATGGCTGGAGAGATTTCAAAAAGAAGACCTGGTCGGCTGCTGCGCTCAGACCGACGTCAAGGGTGACCGGATGAAGCGACCGAGCGAGCAGAAAGACCCGGATATGTATGTCCATGTCGTGGAGAGGAAGAGCGATGGGATCGTGGTCCGGGGTTCCAAGTTACATATCTCGGAGGCTTCTGTCGCAGACGAGATCCTCGTCGTTCCCACTCGCGCCCTTCTACCAGAGGAGAAGGACTGGGCCGTAGCCTTTGCCGTTCCCGCTGACTGGGAAGGGGTGAAACAGGTGGTGAGCGTGCATAATCTCCGTGATCGGCAATACTTCAAGAGGGGATTTACGCCCGGCTACACCGACTCTTATACGATCTTCGACAATTGCTTCATTCCCTGGGAGCGGGTCTTCGTTTGCGGGGAAACGATTCACGGCGGAGCATGCGCCCTTCTCTTCGCCCTCTTCCATCGCCATAGCTACTCCGGTTGTAAACCGGCGCTGGGGGATTTAATGCTTGGAGCAGTGGCCTTGGCCGCAGAATATAATGGCATTACAAAGGCTCCGCATGTGCGGGATAAATTAGCAGAGATCATACGGGTTTCTGAGTTGGGTTATGCGGCCGGCTTTACTGCGTCCGAATTAGGAAAACCCGAATTATACGTCCCTGGGGTGGGCCCTATGCCTTATGGCCCGGGAAGTTACATCCCGCATTCCATTTATTCGAATGTTGGGCGCAACCTGACGGGTGAGGCGGTTTTCCGGGAAGCCGAAATTCTATGCGACATCGCCGGCGGTATTCCGGCCACCTTTCCCTATGAGGGAGATTTTGTGAACCCCGAGACGAAGGATCTCCTCTACAAGTACATCACCCGCAACCCTGATATTCATCCGGAAGATGCCGCCCAGCTATGGCGCTACATCGGTGACATCCTGTGCTCTGCCAGCGGCGGAATTCATCTGATTGGATCGTATCATGGGGGTGGCTCTCCCATTATGGAGGCGATTGCGATTACGACGCAGTATGACATCGAATCCAGGAAGAAGATGGTAAAGAAGTTGGCGGGAATTATGGACCGTCCGAAGAAATCGTGAGTCCTTGTGGGAAACAAGAAGTTTAGAATATGGCTCAATTCAGAGAATTTTTAAATCCAGTAACGTTTTTAGAAATGCCTTTACAATTCTGTCATTCCGGACTTGATAAGCCTGCCCCGTACTTGATACGGGGGAATCCAGTCTTTTCAACCTGGATTCCCGTTTTCACGGGAATGACAATTCTCAGATTATTGTTTAGAAATGTTAGAGACACTTCACTAATAGTGAAGAGATAAACCTTATGCAGAAGCTTTTGATTGTGGGCGCAGGATTTATGGGCTCAGGGATCGCG
>DYHU01000541.1 GCA_020724025.1 Syntrophorhabdus sp.
ATAAAATCGAATACGCCTGAGGGTTCATCCAAAAGTGCGAGTCTTTCGAACATCTTCTTCTCTTCTTCGCTCGCTTTTCTCGGCTTTGATGCGGTTGCCGGTTGATCCGCATAGATGGTCACGATCTCTCCAGCATGAACTTCAATCACCTGGTCAGGAAATTTGGGGTTCACAACATAGACAACCCCTTCTTCCACATAGATGGTCGCCGTATTTCCGCTCTGATAGACATGGTATCCAGTTCCCCTGACACCTGCCACTGCAACCGGTGTCTGGATTTCAAACCGGTTGGCCTCCGGTGAGAGAGTGATTCGGTTGACCACCTTGGGAGGAACAATGGCTTCCACTTTTCCCCTCGGCAATTTGATGATGCCTACACTTTTTTTCTCATCGGTCATATATTCGCTGATATCGATTCGGGTCCGCTGTCCGATTTTGATCTGATTTCCATCAATAAAAAGGATTTCAGCCTTTGAACCGCTTTTGGTCCTGACGACATCTTTTACAAATACAGGATCACCTGTCTTGACCGAAATGGCAGGCATGGCCCCTCCCCTCAGGACATCGACCTTTCCCTCGACAAGGGTAAATTTGCCCACCGGCGATGAGGCCCTTGTCTGTAAGACATAAAAAATCATTCCGAAAATGATAAAGAGGGAAAAACCAACAAGGATCATCCTTCCCTTATATCTGCGTCCTCTTAACATGATCTCTCTCCTTAAAAGGTATATTCAACCCCCAGAAGAACCAGATTCCGTCTGTATTCATATACATCAATGTTCGAATCAGCCCTCGTGTGGGAATATTGGAGGTTGAGTTTCAATCCCTTCAGCATTTCCCACCGAATACCAGTGGAACCGTAATAGGTTCTGTCACTTCTTTCCATTCCGTAGAAGGTATGGGTGTGTCGATAATCCTGGAGTAAAATATCTCCCGATGCGGACAGGCTTACCTTCTCGACAATCGGGAAGATGAGGCCCAGGGTAAAACGGTTCCCAATATTCTCCCAGTTTCTTCCTTCAGTGTTATCATCCGAAAACTCGTAATGGATGTAGAATAAACCCTTTCCTCCTCGGAAGGGATGGAGATATCCGGGCGAAATGCTCCATATGTTTCCGTCCCGCTCTTCATTCCGATCATGATTGGGCGGAGATCTCAACATCTCCCTCCGGGTATACCCGGTGGAGAGCTGAGCGATGTGATCAGGAGAGAACATGAAGTGGACGGTCGGCCTGGTCTGAGCGAGATACAGGTATTCTTTTTCACGGAGCCATTGGTAAGTAAAAGAGGCGGGCAGGGTGATCACGCCCCGGTTAAAATTGTAACCCGGTGTGAGAGAGATGGACTGGTTGATGAGATTGACCTTATGGCTGTCAAAATAGGTGTTTGTGTAGGAATAGTACTGACCGGTGAAGACCCAGGGTTCCTTAAGAAGAGGGGTATAGATGAACCTCAATGTGGTCACGATGCTCGAATCCTTCTCTCCGGATATGTCCACATCGGGGATGCGTTTGGAGGGCTTCAGAAGCGAATTGTCATCGTATTGATAGCCGACTCCGGCGGTGACACTCCAGGGTTTATACTTTTTAACAGCCCGGGTAAGGGCATCTTCGTATTCTTTGGCGAAAGAAGCGGTCTCCGAGGTCGGATCCACAGAGATGACGGCCTTCAAACTCTCTTTGGCTTCCGAAAACCTCTTCTGCCTTGCATAAATCCTTGCCATCTGGAT
>DYHU01000118.1 GCA_020724025.1 Syntrophorhabdus sp.
CCCCTGCCGCCATCTCCATCCTGATGGTCAACCTAAAAAAACAAGGCTATCTGTAGCCATGGGGTCAGGTCTATAATGTTGCACTCTTTCCTTTTCCTCTTTTGGGGGACATCCCATATCCGAACGATCTCATTTTCATCATCCCATATCAACATTGTCGAGTAGAGCACAGGCGCAGTAAGTTTAGGTTAAGGACTTTCCGTTCCCAACCCTTTCGTCTGCTGGTGCCAAAGAGCCTCAAACCATGCCCCTGTTTCCTATGCCCCCTCTAAAATTCCGTACGGCGGGTTTTCCCCAGTACGGCTTCAAGTCTGAACCTCTCAACTATCGCCTTCCCTCTGTCTCCGAGGGATTAAATGCTATCCCCATATCCACCCTCTTCCCCAAAGGTTTGCCATAGCCTTCGTCTGAGTACTCCAGGTCCCTGCTCTTTGATCCAGGGCAACTCCGTTTCTGCCGTTACCAGCAGTGCCCTATGTCCCCTTCTACCTGTCTTGAGCCACTCCCGTGGCAATCAGGCCAACCTTCTCTGTTTCCTCAGACCATCCAGACCCAGAGGCCCTTCGCCTTAGGGAGAGTTTTGCTGTCTCTTCCCATCCTCGCTAATACGGCCTCATCCGCCTGTCTGATAGACTCCTCCCAACTTCCCTCTCAAGGTTATATGGGAGGCCTCTGACATTCAAGGATAGTCCTGCCTCTCTATCAGACTCTCCCCTCTTTATCTGCATATCTCTCACCGGTTGCCACCATCCATACGCCGGGAAGTGTATCAGGTGCTCTCGCCTATTCCTTCCCTGATACCTCTGGCCATCACGAAATCTACACTCGCTTGGCACTTCCATCTTTATCCACTTCAATCGGCTTCACGTGGTGGTGTCTCACGACGCTGCAATGTTCGCTTCACGCTGCGGCCCCCGGTCTTGCTCAGCTCCTGTGCCGACCTGAACCTTCCACTTATCTGGAAAGCCCAACGAGCTTTTTACGTCCGAGCTTCCTTATCTGTAGCCATGGGGTCAGGTCTATAATGTTGCACTCTTTCCTTTTCCTCTTTTGGGGGACATCCCATATCCGAACGATCTCATTTTCATCATCCCATATCAACATTATAGACCTGACCCCACCAGTTGAATAATCTTCTTTGCGGTGTATTCGGCCACATCGGCCAGTCCAGCCACAGGCAGAAAACGATCGGCATTGGAAGCAAAAAGACAGGTGACGGAGGCAGGAAATTCTTCATCCGGCATGTTGAAAATATAGTACAGGGCAACACGGGGCAGTGGGTAGAGGGTGAAAGAGAAATCGCACCTCCTGGCATCCTGGTTCGGGCGGCCAGAAAACCGGACAACAATCTCTTCCTGACGTTTCCTTATGGCCTCGACATGAGGATGGAGGACCTTTTCAGCATTCATGGCAAAGGCCCCTTGATAGCCCATGCCTCCAGGGAACTGTTTGAAGGCTTTTAAGGGACGAAGCACCACCTCTTCATTGGGAACCCGACTGGCGTAGAGAGCAATTAGGATCCCCTCCGGCCCGGTCAACGGCTCCCCACGCAATAGGATTTTCTCAGGATAGAGCTCACAGGGCTCACCAAATGCCTGGAAATATAAACAATCTCCTTCCCGATGAGCAGGAAGAACAACCTCCAGTTCCCCGAGGGAACGGGACCAGGCTTTTTGTAAATACTCTTTCTGTATGTCGAGAAAATTTTGGGACATGGAAGTCTATCGGTGGGGTTCGATGATGACTTTGATTGACTCTCTGGCTTCGGCGACAAGCTTAAACCCAAGACCTGTCTCTGCCAGAGGGAGGCGATGGGTAATCATTTGTTGGAGGGGTAAGCGTTTGGACCGAATCAATTCGATGGCCTGGAAAATATCAACGGGAGCCCCTCCATAGGTGGGTAAGAGTGTAATTCCATCGTTCCAAAAATCAAAAAAAGGAAAAACAAAATTGAGACCCGGTTCAAGGGGGGCAAAACATAACACTGTTCCTCCCCGGTCGACAGATTGCAAGGCTTGGAGGTAGGCAGAAATCGCCCCTGCACAGACAATGACCAAATCAGCAAGATGTCCTTTATTGATCTCTCGAATCTTCGCAGGATTAACTTCTTTTGCAAAGATGGCTTCGTCTGCTCCAAATTTCTTTACTGACCTCAGTCGGTATTCATTGATATCCGATGCAATGATGTTTCCAGCCCCTGAGGCGCGGGCCAGTGCAATATGGAGAGCTCCTGAAATCCCACTCCCGATAATAAAAACGCTCTGCCCCGGTTTTAACTTTGCAACTCTCTGCCCCCGAAGAACACAGGCCAAGGGTTCGATAAAGACGCCCTCTTCAAAAGAAACTTCTTGAGGCAACAGAAACACACCGCGTTCTACATTGATTTCCGGGACTCGGATATATTCGGCAAAACCACCGGGGTCGAAATTAGTCTTTCGCAAAGTGTCGCAGAGGGTTTGATAACCGTTCAGGCAGTAATGGCAGGTGTTGCAGGGGACATGATGGGAGACAAAGACCCGATCCCCAACTTTATAACGTTCTACTCCCTCCCCAACTTCAACAATTTCTCCCGCAATCTCATGACCGAGTACCCGAGGGGCCTTCTGAATCCGATACCATTCCATGACATCGCTACCGCAGATGCCACTGGCTAACACCTTAACCAATAACTCACCTGGTCCAATGGATGGAGTTGGTATCTCCTCCAGCCTCACATCCCTGTTGTTATAGTAGATGGCAACTCGCATATTAAAAAACGTGTCCGTGTTTCGTGTCCGTGACCGTGATGGGTGTCATAAAAGTGTTATTTTTTTCCCTTTTTAGATTGTTCAAATATCTTATTCGCCTCCTTAACGGATGCATTTTCATGGATGATGGCTCTCAAAGCCTTGATCATGGCCACCGGATGGTTATTCTGCCAGATGTTCCTTCCAAGGTTTACGCCGATGGCGCCCTTTTGCATCCCGTCATGAACAAACTTAAAAACCTCTACATCCGTATCGACTTTTGGCCCTCCCGCCATCACCACGGGCACAGGACAGCCATTAACCACTTTATCAAAATTCTCACACCAATAGGTCTTCACAATCCTTGCTCCCAATTCAGCGGCAATCCGGCTGCTCAGGGCAAGGTAACGGGCATCCCTCTTTTCTAACTCTTTCCCTACCGCTGTGACGGCCATCACCGGAATCCCATATTTCTCTCCCTCATCCACCAGTTTGGCAAGATTGAGAAGGTTCTCTTTCTCATGTTCACTTCCGACAAAGACTGAAATGCCTACGGCGGCCACATTCAAACGGATGGCTTCCTCCATTGAGGTTGTGATCCCCTCATCGGAGAGATCTTTCCCAACCATGCTCGTCCCGCCTGAAACTCTGAGGATGATGGGTTTCGTATTTTCAGGGTCAATGGACGCACGCAGTACGCCTCTGGTCACAAAGAGTCCATCACAATAGGGAAGCAGTGGTTTGATGGTCTCACCGGGTCTCTCCAATTTTCGAGTGGGCCCCTGAAAATAACCGTGATCAATGGGCAGGAACAGACAGTGGCCATCGGATTTAACCAACTGCGCCAATCGGTTCTTCATTCCCCATTCCATGCGTTTCTCCTTCAGAAAGTTCGGAGTGATTTAGTTCGTAGTTCGGAGTCATTAATTTATTTCTCCGAACTCTGAACTCCGAACTCCTAACTCTTTAGAATATATTTCACCACCAGATCTCCCACCTCCGAGGTGGAATATCCCATTTTGCCGGCGGTCAGACTCTTCACATCGTTTGCCACAACCCTCATGATGACCCCTTCAATCGCTCTGGCCACCTTCTCCTCTCCAAGGTGCTCCAGCATCATCTGACATGCCGAAATAGCGGCAAGGGGACTCACGACCCCCTTGCCGGTATATTTTGGGGCGGAGCCTCCCATGGGCTCAAACATCGAAACCCCTTCTGGGTTGATATTCCCTCCGGCCGCAATTCCGAGCCCTCCCTGAATCATGGCTCCCAGGTCGGTGATGATGTCTCCGAACATATTATCCGTCACGATCATATCGAACCATTCCGGGTTCTTCACCATCCACATACAGATAGCATCCACATGGGCATAATCGGTCTTGATATCTTGAAACTCCTTTGCTACTTCGTGAAACGCTCTCTCCCAGAGATCGAAGGCATAGGTGAGAACATTCGTCTTTCCGCAGAGAGTCACTTTTTTCCTTTTATTCCGCTTCCGGCAGTATTCAAAGGCATAACGGATACACCGTTCCACGCCTTTCCGGGTATGGATCGCTTCCTGAATCGCAATCTCATCAGGGGTGCCCTTCTTGTGAAATCCTCCTGCCCCTAAATAGGCCCCCTCCGTATTCTCCCTCACGACGACGAAATCGATATCTTCAGGTCTTTTATCTTTTAAGGGCGTATCAACTCCCGGGTAGAGTTTGACCGGCCTTAAGTTAATATACTGATCCAGCTCAAAACGGGTCCTCAGCAAAATCCCCTTCTCCAGGATCCCGGGCTTGACCTCTGGATGGCCGATCGCTCCGAGATAGATGGCATCCATCTTGCGGAACTCATCGAGCACCGAGTCCGGCAATATTTCCTTCGTCCTGAGGTAGCGATCCCCTCCAAGGTCATAATATTCAAGCTGGTATTTAAAAAGAAATTTCTCCGATACGGCCTTTAAGACCTTTAATCCCTCTGCCACGACTTCGGGACCGGTTCCATCCCCGGGGATCACTGCAATTTTGTACATGCTTCTATTCTCCAATATTTTATTGCAATTGTGTCATTCCCGTGCTTGCGCGCAGAAGCGCTTCAGCGCGCAGGCGTGTAAACGGGAATCCAGTAGTTGTAGCGTCGGCATTTATCGCCGACGATGATTTTTCGCCCTCAGTAAATGAGGGCGTTACAGAAGCTTTTAACCCTATGCTCTTTGCTTCCTTGTCAGAGCCAGCACAAAGCCTTTTTACCGATATCCGTTCGGTAATGAACTCCCTCCCAGGAAATCATTTTGACAGCCTGATAAGTCCATTCGATTGCGTTGGGAATATTCTCTCCCAAACCCGTTACGCCCAAAACCCTTCCTCCATTGCTGACCATCTTGCCTTCGGCTAATGTTGTGCCTGCATGGAAGACGAAGATATTCTCCATTCGAGAAACCTTCTTGAGGCCCTCGATCACCTTTCCCTTCTCGTAGTCTCCCGGATATCCCTTTGAGACCATGACCACACAGACCGAAGCCTTATTCTCCCATTCGATTTTGCATCGGGAGAGATTTCCCTGGATGCAGGCTTGAAGGATTGGAACGATATCTCCTTTCATCCGCATCAGGACCGGTTGGGTTTCGGGGTCTCCGAAGCGGGCATTGAATTCCAATACCTTTGGATGACCGTCATGAATCATCAGGCCCGCATAGATGACACCCTTGTAAGGTCTTCCCTCTTCTGCCATTCCCTGAATCACCGGCCTTAAAACCTTTTCAACGATTCTCTCATTGACTTCGTCCGTCACCACGGGCGCAGGAGAATA
The DNA here is from genome assembly GCA_020724025.1 of Syntrophorhabdus sp. Next base: position 5,520 of record DYHU01000118.1, read on the forward strand.
GGCTCCCATTCCCCCTGTATTAGGTCCTTCATCCCCATCAAAAACCGCCTTATGGTCCTGGGAGGATGCCAGAGGAAGAATAGCCTTCCCGTCCGTAAAGGCGAGATAAGAAGCCTCCTCCCCTACCAGATATTCCTCAATCACAACCCGATGACCTGCTTCTCCGAAGACCTTCTCGACCATCACCTGATCGACAGACCGAATGGCTTCTTCGACTGTTTTGCAAAGGATCACACCCTTGCCTGCGGCCAGGCCATCCGCCTTTACCACAATAGGGGCACCATGCTTCCGAATATAATCAATGGCCTTCTGGCGGTCATCGAAGACCCCGTAAGAGGCCGAAGGGATGTGGTATTTCTTCATCACTTCCTTGGCAAAGGCTTTACTCCCTTCGATCTCCGCTGCTCTCTTGCTTGCTCCAAAAATAGAGAGTCCTCTCGATTCAAACAGATCGACAATACCTTGGGTCAGGGGCTCTTCAGGCCCAACCACAGTCAAATCTACCTTCTCTTTTAATGCAAAGGCAAGGAGGCCATTCAAATCATTGGCCTTGATTGAGACGATTGTTGCTTGTTCAGAAATCCCTGCATTCCCTGGAGCACAATAGACTTTTGTGACTTTTGGACTCTGTGCAATCTTCCATACCAGGGCATGCTCTCTGCCCCCTCCACCCACCACCAACACTCTCATACATACCTCGTGACTCGTGATTCGTCGTTGGTGATTCGTGACCCGTATCTTTAATTTACGATTCACCATTCACGCTTCACGTATTAGTGTCTGAAGTGTCTCATCCCTGTAAAGACCATGGCGATGTTATATTCATCGGCAGCCGCAATCACTTCATCATCTCGAATCGAGCCACCGGGTTGAATGATGGCCGTGGCCCCGGCTTCGGCTCCGGCATCGACTCCGTCCCTGAACGGAAACATCGCATCCGAAGCCAGAACCGTCCCCTTGGTTGAGGACTGGGCCTTCATGACTGCGAGCCGGGTGGAATCGATGCGGCTCATCTGGCCTGCTCCGATTCCAATGGTCCGATCTTCCCTGACCAGGACAATCGCATTTGATTTGACATGCTTGGCCACTTTCCAACCAAAGGCCATTGCCTTTTTCTCTTCCTCTGTCGGTTTTCTTTTCGTCACCACCTTCCACTGGTCCATCGGAACCTTTCCAAGGTCCCGGTCTTGAACCAGAAGTCCACCGACGATACTTCTGAGATTGAATCCCTTCTGAACGGCAAAAGAAGTAAGGGAAGGGGTTCGAAGGATTCGGAGATCCTTTTTGGCCTTCAGAATCTCCAGCGCCTCCGGATCAAACCCGGGAGCGATGATCGCCTCGAGAAAGATGTCAAGCATCTCCCGGGCTGTTTCCTGATCGACCGCCCGATTGAAACCCACAATCCCGCCAAATGCCGAGACAGGATCACAGTCCCTCGCTTTTCGATAAGCATCAGACAAACTCTTTAAAGAGATGGCCGCCCCACATGGATTATTATGTTTTATGATTACGACCGCCGGCTCCTCAAACTCTTTGACCGTCTCGTAGGCGGAGTCGATGTCAAGGATGTTGTTATAGGAGAGCTCCTTGCCCTGAAGCTGGACGGCGTTCGAGACAGAGGGTTCGGTTAATAGATACTCGCGATAAAAGGCCGCCTTTTGATGGGGATTCTCCCCATAGCGCAGTTCCTGAGACTTCTTTACCTGAAAGGTGAAGGTCTCCGGAAAGGCATAAACCTTTCTTCCCTTTTCAATCTGGCCAAGGTAGTTGGAGATGGCGCCATCATAGTGTGCCGTATGTTGAAAGACCTTCTTCGCCAGCCGGAAGTTTGTTTCGGCGGAGATCTCGCCTTTCTCTTTTAACTCGGAAAGGATAGGTTCGTAATCATTCGGATCAACCACAACCGTGACATCCGGATAGTTTTTAGCCGCCGAACGGAGCATGGTGGGCCCACCGATATCGATATTTTCAATCGCCTCCTCAAGACTGCAATCCTCCCTTGCAACGGTCGCTTCAAAAGGGTAAAGATTGACGGCCACAAGGTCAATGGGGAGGATTCCATGTTCCTTCATCTTCTGGACATGCTCGGACTTCGACCTCTGCCCTAACAGGCCTCCATGGACTTTCGGGTGAAGGGTCTTCACCCTTCCATCCATCATCTCCGGAAATCCTGTATAATCAGAGATGTCCATCACGGAGAGGCCTTGCTCTCTCAACATTTTGGAAGTCCCTCCTGTTGAAAGGATCTCCACTCCCATCTGCGCTAAACTCTTTGCAAAGGGAACCACGCCTGTTTTATCTGAAACACTAACGATCGCCCTCCTGATCTTGCCCATATATTTACCCCTTCCAAATTCGGAATTCGGATTGCGGATTTCGGAAGCCCCCTCACCCCGCCCTCTCCCCGGAGGGGAGAGGGGAAGGGTGAGGGGTCGCATTTCGCAATCGCTTCAAAAACCTAATTCTTCTCCGACCAGAATGATATGGATATCTGTCAAGGTTGGTCTTCGTTCATGGATGACGATCACTCTGCAGATGCGGTTGGGAGAATTACAGTCCACACACTTTCCCGTCTTTGCGCAGGGAACATCGATGTTGAGTCGCCTAGCGTTGAGAGGTGCAGCCACATTCTTAATCCTCTTGATCGCCTCCTGAACATCATCCACAATCTTATTAAATCCGGCAATCAGGATGACCTTCCCCGGCCCAAAGACAGAGGAATTGACACGATTTCCAATACCGTCGATATTGACCAGCTCTCCGTTCAGAGTGACCGCATTGGTACTGCTGAGAAAGATATCCGAGGTCATCTGAGCTTTGCGGGTTTGAAGCACCTCCTCTTTTGAGAGCCCGGGCTTCCAGTGATTATAGAGGGTGTGGCCCTTTGCTTCCAATTGTTCCAAAATTCCTAATTCTCTGATGGTGAGAGAGCCGCCCACGCCCACCCTCTGTTTGGGGGTGATGTGCTTCCAAATCTCTTCGACCGCCTCTCTCTTATCCCTCACAAAGACCGCCATAAAATCATGAGACTCCAGTTTTTCGATGGCTTTCTTTGCCTTCTCTTCAACCCACCACTGTTTAATCAAATCCATCCGCACCTCCATCATAAGATCGAAAAGTATTGTTCCAGTTCGTAATCGGTCACCCGGGCCCGGAAGCGTTCCCATTCCATCTTCTTGTTCTCGATGAATTTATAGAAGACATCATCCCCCAGGGCCTTTCTCACGAGCTCGCTCTGTTCCGTGGTCTTGATGGCCTCCCAGAGATCCTCGGGAAGGGATTCGATTCGATACTTCTTCCTCTCCTCCTCGCTCATCACATAAACGTTCCTTTCCACCGGGTCCCTCAAAGGATACCGCTTCTCGATTCCCTCCAGTCCGGCGGCCAGCATGACCGAAAAGGCCAGATAGGGGTTGCAGGCAGGATCAGGTGAACGATACTCCACCCGTGTGGCAAGTTCTTTCCCCGGCTTATAAACAGGTATCCGGATCAGATCCGATCGGTTCTTCTGTGCCCAGGAGATATAGACCGGCGCTTCATAACCCGGCACCAGTCGCTTATAGGAATTGACCCATTGGTTTGTCACCAGGGTAATCTCTTTCGCATGTTTCATCAGTCCCGCGATATAATGCTTGGCGATCTGGGAAAGATGATATTGATCCCTCAAATCGAAAAAGGCATTCTTCTTCCCCTTGAAGAGGGATTGATGGGTATGCATCCCGCTTCCGTTGATACCAAAAACGGGTTTAGGCATGAAACTGGCGTAGACATTATTCTTCAGGGCCACCTCTTTGACAATCAGACGGTAGATCATCGTGTTGTCAGCCATGGAGAGGGCATTGGTATATTTAAGATCAATCTCGTGCTGGCTGGGGGCTGCCTCATGATGGCAGTACTCGACCTGCACTCCCATCTCTTCCAGGGCCATGACGGCCTGCTTACGGAGATCACTTGCGACATCAAGAGGAGTCAGATCGAAATAGCCTCCTGAATCGAGAAGCTCCGGCTTGCCCGTGGAGTTCCTAAAATAAAAGAATTCCAGTTCAGGGCCTACGTTGAAGGTGTATCCCCTTTGGGCGGCTTTCTCCAAATTCTTCTTTAAAACCCAGCGAGGGTCACTCTGGTATGGCTTCCCATCCGGTTGCAGGATGTCGCAGAACATGACCGCCACCGCATGATCGTTTGCCTTCCAGGGGAAAATCCGGAAGGTGGAAGGGTCTGGTTTGGCCACCATGTCGCTCTCGTCAATCCTGGCAAAACCGGCAACAGAGGAACCATCAAAACCCATCCCGTCTTCGAGGGCTCCCTCCAACTCCCGGATGGTGATGGCAAAGCTCTTCAAGAAACCGAGGATGTCGGTAAACCAGAGTCTGACAAACTTGATATTCTTCTCCTTTGCCATTCGAAGGACTTCCTTTTTCCCCAATTTGTTCATCGTCTTGCCCCCTTTTGATCAGAAGTATAATCAGATTTAGCATAATCCACCTCCCCCGGTCAACTCCACTGGCTTCATTATATTTGACAACCGTTCACCTTTTTTGTAAATTAAGTCCTACTGAAAAGAAAGGGGTTTCCCATTGCTCTATAAAAAGACATCCTATAAACAGCAGATTAAGGCCATGACGGAAATCAGCAAGGCCATCTCTTCGGATCGGTATCTGGATGACATCCTGAAACTGATCGTGACGGTGACGGCCAATGTGATGGACTCGAAGATCTGTTCTCTCTGGCTTCTGGATGAAAAAGAGAAGGTTCTCAAAATCCGGGCCACTCAAACCATGAGCGAGGAATACCTGAAGGAGAGGAGCCTGAAACTGGGGGAGGGCGTGGTGGGTTATGTTGCCCAGACAAAGAAACCCCTGGTCATCCTCGATGTCCTGAAGGAGCCTCGCTATAAAGAGAAAGAGCTGGCAAGAAAAGAAATCCTGGTCTCCATGCTCAGCGTTCCTCTGGCCGTAAAGAACAAAGTGATCGGAGTGATCAACTGTTATACCTCCTATCCCCATCAATTTACCGAGGCGGAGCAGGACATGCTCACCGCCGTTGCCAGTCAGGCCGCAATTTGCATTGAGAGCACAGAGTTGATGGTAAAGACCAAAGTGATCCAGGAAGAACTGGAGATCCGAAAACTGGTGGAGAGGGCCAAAGGGGTTCTGATGAAACGGCAGGGGCTGAGTGAAGATGAGGCATTTAAACGGATCCGAAAGGC
>DYHU01000542.1 GCA_020724025.1 Syntrophorhabdus sp.
GATGTCCTTTCTCTGGCCGCCTGGGTGGATGGAAAGGACCTGGCCACAGACATTGGAAATGCGATGTATGATCGGATTCTGCAAAGGGAGTTCAAAGATGTGAAGATGATTGAATTAAACGGTTGTATCCAATCATTCTTATGGACCAAAAAACCGGTCCGTTCCTTAGCCGATACCAAAGGAATGAAGATCAGGACACCCGGGGGTCACCAAACCCATTATATTAAGGCCCTGGGCGCAGAACCTGTCTTTATGCCTCTGGGTGATGTCTATCTGGCCATCGAGACAGGAACGATTGATGGGCTGGTGACCTGTCCACCCCTGGTCTTAGGTTTCAAACTTCATGAGGTGGCCAAACATGGCGTGGTGGCGACCTTTGGGTGTGTCACCGAAGGCGTGGTCATGAATCTCGAGAGCTGGAAAAAAGTGCCGGACGACCAGAAAAAGATGATCGAAGCAGTAGGCGGCAATCCATTCAGGACCACAGGTGGATTGAACCGAGAGACCTACAAGGCCATGATGAAGGAGATTACTGACAAAGGAGTGACCCTTTATAACCTTCCTTCCGACGAAGCGGAGAAATGGTATGAAGGTTTCAGGGAAGTGACGAGGAAATGGGTAGCCGATTTAGAGGGAAAAGGACTCCCGGCAAAAGATGTCGTGAAAATGTACAATCAAGAGTGCGAGAAGAGAGGGGTCAAAGTGGTTGCCTTCCCGCGTGAATGGGCCTGAGATAAATTGAGGAATGAATCAGAGAGTGGAGTGAAGGGGCGACAAGGGGTCGCCCCTTCGATGTTGTTGTCGGTTACGAAAATGCTGCAGAATGCCCCGCTCTGTGGGCGGGGATGAATGCAGCGATTCCAAAAGTCCGATAGGCCGGACATTCCTGTCCGGCAACCGCATTTTCGCCGAGACTTGTAGGGGCAATTCATGAATTGCCCCTACGCTATCCGTGCCACGCCGAAGTCCGGCGTTTCGGCACGCAGGCGTGGGAGACCAATCGGCCATGAAGATTAAACGTCTGATCCAGCGTATCAATTTTTATATATGTGGTGTCGGCATGTGTCTGCTCCTCCCACTGATGCTACTCACCACAGGGGATGTGGTGGGGAGGAAATTTTTTGCAAAAACCATTCCTGGCGCCTTTGAACTATCCGAATATATATTGGCCATCTTCATCCTGCTCGGCGCGGCCTATACCCAGCAGGTGAAGGGACACGTAGGAGTCAGTTTTTTAACCTCCCGGTTTTCTCCCCGTGTTCAAACCCTCTGTCAAATCCTCACCATCTCTCTCAGCCTCTTCATCATTTCGATCCTCATATGGCAGGGCTGGATAGAGGGTATCCGGGAACGGACAGTTTCGGACATGTTAAGAATTCCGCAGTACCCCTTCCGATTGCTCGTTGCCATTGGAGGATTTCTTCTCTGGCTGGAACTTCTGCTCGATCTTGTCGATTCGGTAGGAAAATTGAAGCGGAGGCCATCGTGAGCCCAATTCTTGTTGGCATTATTGGAAGTGCGCTTCTTGTCTTTCTTCTTTTTTTAGGGATGCCCATTGCCTTCGTCATGATGTTTGTGGGTTTTCTAGGCATCAGTTATCTGGCATCGGTTAGCGCGGCCCTCCCTGTGGTGGCCAAAACGCTCTATGAAACCGCTTCCTACTATCCCTATACGATCATCCCCCTCTTCATCCTGATGGGCGGATTTGCGGGAAATGCGGGCATCAC
>DYHU01000543.1 GCA_020724025.1 Syntrophorhabdus sp.
GGGAGGGGAAGGCTTGAGAAGGGGGATCAATACGATGAAGAGGTAGAGGTCTTCTTTGCCAGTGATTGCGCTTGTCTCTATCGCAGGGAGATGTTAGAGGATATAGGACTTTATGATGAGGATTTTTTTGCCTACGCAGATGAAACGGATATGGGCTGGAGGGCTCAATTGGCCGGATGGAAATGCATCTATAATCCGAAGGCAGTGGTTTATCATTTTCATTCGGCAAGTTCAGGGACTTACTCTCCCTTCAAGGCCTTTTTAGTGGAGAGGAATCGGATCTGGGTGGGCATTAAAAATTTTCCCTTATCCTTGCTCATCTTCGGACAATTTTATACGCTTTGGAGATATATATTACAGGCCTATGGTGCCTTTTCTGGGAAAGGCGCTGCTGGTCGCTTTACAAGTGACTTTTCTAAAATGAAACTTGTGAAGGTACTGATCAAAGTCTATCTCTCTATATGGAAACAATTTCCTCTGATGATCAGAAAGAGGAGAGCGATTCAGAAAAAGAAACGAATATCAAATCGAGAGGTATACAGGCTCATTAACCAATTTGGCATTTCAGCCAAAGAGATTGCTCTCAGGGAGTGATGGGAGGGGAAGTCGATGATACCCGTATTCAAACCATCTTTTGGAGAAGAGGAACTTGAAGCTTTGCGAGAACCCTTTCGAACAGGGTGGATTGGTTTAGGACCAAAAACCAAAGAGTTTGAAGAGAGGTTTGCCGAATATATCGGCACAAGATTCGCAGTGGCTCTCAATTCAGGAACAGCTGCCCTTCATCTGGCGCTAAAGGTTCTCGAAATTGAGGAGATGGAGGTGATCACAACGCCGATCACTTTTGTTTCAACCAATCACGCCATCCTTTACAATCAAGGAATTCCTGTATTCGCCGACATCGAACCCGATACCCTTAACATCGATCCGAAAGAGATCAAAAAGAATATCACTCTGAAAACAAAAGCAATCATTGTCGTCCATTATGGTGGACATGCCTGTGACATGGATCCCATTTTAAAGATGGCCAAGGAGAGAGGCATCCGGGTGGTGGAAGATGCCGCCCACGGCTGTGGCGGTGAGCATAAAGGACAGAAATTGGGTTCCTTAGGGGATATCGCCTGCTTCAGTTTCCATGCGGTGAAGAACCTGTCAACGGGTGAAGGAGGAATGATTACAACAGACGACCCCGAATTATATGGCAAGCTATTGAAACTCCGATGGATGGGCATCTCAAAAGATACCTGGTCCAGGGAAGAGAGGGACAAGAAATATTCATGGTATTATAATGTTGAGGAGGTGGGGTTTAAATGTCATATGAATGACATTCCTGCTGCGATCGGTCTCGTGCAACTGAAGAAACTGGATAAGATGAATCTGAGGCGAAAGGAGATCACAGAGAGATATAATGAAGGATTAAAAGATCTTCATTGGTTGGAAACCCCTGTAGTAAAACCATATGCGAAACCTTCTCATCACAATTATGTGATCAAAGTGGAGAAGAGAGATCAGCTGAATATCTATCTTCAGGAGAAAGGGATCTCCACGGGGGTCCACTACATTCCGAACAACCATTATGAGATGTATCATTCTTTTAGGGGTGAGACCCCGGTCGCCGATTCAGTCTGGAAGAAATTGTTAACCCTTCCTCTATTCCCAGACTTAAAGGATGAGGAAGTGGATTATATTATCCATGAGGTCAAAGAGTTTGGGAAAAGAGA
>DYHU01000544.1 GCA_020724025.1 Syntrophorhabdus sp.
ATGACTGCTCTCATCGCTTTTCACATGTGGATAAATATGATATAAAAGGCGATAAAACAAAGATAACCTTGGACTTAAGTTTTGAGAGTGCTTTAACTTTTGGAGATTGGGATATAAATGAAAATTGGTTAAAATATAAAGAGGAATTCCTAAAAGGGGTGCAAAATGAATGATTACACAAATTTTTTAGCAATGGTCTCAACAGAGTTCCATAGATACTTAATGGAGAATGAGGAATTTGCAGAGAAAATACCCACCAATGCCCTGGTCATATTTCAGATTGAGGGGGAGGATGATTTTAACAGATGGCATAAAGAAACTTCCCTGAAGAATCGGGAGTCAGACCAGCCAGTGGTTCTGGTTAATGTGAAAAGTTGGAGAAAGCATTCCTCCATTGAAGAGTTAAATCTGGCCGAAGCAACAGGGTAAACCGCCTCCTTACCAGCAGAGAAAATAGTTGTGATAAGGCCTCAGGGACGGCCTCACGGCCTCAGGGACGTTGTTAAATTATTTAAAAAATTGACCTATTATAAAATGGTGTCATCCATAAAAAAGTTGGCCCTGCCTATTAAACCGAGATGGGGAGATGAGGGGATAGGGTGATGGGGTGATATTCTGGTACGGAGGAAGTACCGCATAACATAAAGATAAAAGCTGAAAGCTCCCGCCTATACTGAAGCTGCGGCGGCCAGACAAAGTTCAAAGCAAGACAGGTCATTGAATGTACGTGAAACTTCTGCAGGAGATGAAAAGACGAGGATACCTTATCCATATATTTTTTCTCTGGATTACCGATTTGGAGCTTGCGCTTGAACGCATTAAGCTACAGGTGCAAAATGGAGGGCATCATATTCCAGAGGCTATTGTCCGCCGCCGTTTCGGCAGAAGCTTGCCCAATTTTCTCCGTTTCTATAAACCTTTAGCGGACTCATGGACGATCTTTGATAATTCAGGGGATATCCCTGAAATGATTGCTTTTGGGGAATCAGGAAAGATCGAAATACTTGATCCAGATCTCTTTGGTATTCTATTAAGATACAAGGAGGAACAATGAAAAAAATGAGGAAGTCGCCTCCTCTGGCGTATCGGGCTGAGGAGGCTCTTAGGAAGGCCGTGGCTGAGGCTATCGCTGAACATCGCCGCAACGGAGTCCCGATTGCCATTTGGCGCAATGGCAAAGTGGTCCGTATCCCTTCGGATCAGATAGAAGTTCGGGACCCTCAGGTTGAGTACAAGGTCTCTCCGAAGAAAAGAGAATAATTAGTAAATGAAAAGGGTCAGTCCAGGAATTTAGGAATTATTCAATTATTGGGATCATCCATAAAAAGAGTTTGCCGTTCCAAATGCGGAATTCGGATTTCGGAATTCAAAACACTCAAAATAGGGTGGAGCAGAGGGCAAAACGCAAAGCGTAAAAATATAATCCATGAAATATTGCGAATGGCGCAAAGAAGTCAAGAGGGTTACAGAAATGAATTCCGGATGACGAATGACGGGTTTATTTTGAATGGGCCTGAATACTCTTAACAATTAACATCCTGGCATAGGTGGTAGGTGGTAGGCCTTCTTTATCAGCAAGCTCTCTTAACTTTCTTATGAACTTAGGCTCCAGACGCAATGAAATGACTTCTTTCTTGGGCCGAACAAAAATCACATTTTTAGTTATCTTGAAGTCATTATGATAGTCCGTTGAATCATGGGTATCCCAAAATTTTCTTT
>DYHU01000545.1 GCA_020724025.1 Syntrophorhabdus sp.
ACAATCTATGTTGGGTCATCTGATAATAAACTCTATAGCATTCACCCAGATGGAAGTTTTAAATGGAGCTATACTACAGGAGGTAGTATATATTATTCCTCCCCAGCAATAGCTCAAGATGGGACAATCTATGTTGGGTCAGCGGATAACAAACTCTATAGCATTCACCCAGATGGAACTTTTAAGTGGAGCTATACAACAGGAGCCGGTGTGCTTTCCTCCCCAGCAATAGCCCAAGATGGGACAATCTATGTTGGGCCAGATAAACTCTATGCCATCACAGAAGCCAATTATGGCCTGAGTGTTTCACAAGAGTACGGGACACTGACATCTTGCATAAATGGGACAGCGACATTTTATAAAGTAGTGGAAAATACAGGGGATGTTGTAGATAACTACTTGCTCTCTGCAACAAATACCATAACAGGGTTTATAACAAGCTTCTGGTCTGTCTCTCCCTTCGGAACAGCAACCGGGCAGATAATAGAAACAGGAAACCTCCCACCAGGTGGAACAAAGACTATCTTTGTTAAGGTCTATGTACCTTCTGATGCCTATGTAGGAAGTATCAACACAACCTATGTGACCATACAATCCCAAGGAAACCCAACCATAAAGGCAACAGAGATAGACAAGACAAATGTTGGGGTATGGTGGATGTTCCGTAATAACCCTCAGCACACAGGCCAAAGTCCATATAATGGTCCAAATAACCCAAAACTTAAGTGGAGCTACACAACAGGAGGACCTATTCGGCACTCCTCCCCAGCAATAGCCCAAGATGGAACAATCTATGTTGGGTCAGATGATAAAAACCTCTACGCCATAAACCCAAATGGTACTCTTAAGTGGAGCTATACAACAGGAGCAGGTATTTCTTACTCCTCCCCAGCAATAGCCCAAGATGGCACAATCTATGTTGGGTCTTATGATAAAAACCTCTATGCCATAAACCCAGATGGTACTCTTAAGTGGAGCTATACTACAGGAAGCGATGTGAATTCTTCCCCAGCAATAGCCCAAGATGGGACAATCTATGTTGGGTCTTGTGATGGTAAACTCTATGCCCTAAACCCAGATGGTAGCCTTAAGTGGAGCTATACTACAGGAGACTGGGTGTATTCCTCCCCAGCAATAGCCCAAGATGGGACAATCTATGTTGGATCAGAGGATTGTAAACTCTATGCCATAAACCCAAATGGTACTCTTAAGTGGAGCTATACTACAGGATTTGCTGTGGATTCCTCCCCAGCAATAGCACAAGATGGGACAATCTATGTTGGGTCTCATGATAACAACCTCTATAGCATTCACCCAGATGGAAGTCTTAAGTGGAGCTATGCTACAGGATACTGGGTGTGGTCTTCCCCAGCAATAGCCCAGGATGGGACAATCTATGTTGGGTCTCTTGATAACAAACTCTATAGCATAAACCCAGATGGAAGTCTTAAGTGGAGCTATACTGCAGGAAGTTATGTGTTTTCCTCCCCAGCAATAGCCCAGGATGGGACAATATATGTTGGGTCAGGTGATGGTAAACTCTATGCCATAAATCCAGATGGAGGTCTTAAGTGGAGCTATACTACAGGAGGCCCTATATACAATTCCTCCCCAGCAATAGCCCAAGATGGGACAATCTATGTTGGGTCTTTTGATAACAAGCTCTATGCCATCACCAATGACCTAAGGATTAAAGCCTCTCCTTCATCTGCTACAA
>DYHU01000119.1:0-3693 GCA_020724025.1 Syntrophorhabdus sp.
ACTTTTTCCGTCATTCCCGTGAAAACGGGAATCCAGGACCAAGAAAATGAGATCTGGATTCCTGCTTCCGCAGGAATGACTATTTTTTTGACCATATTTCTTGTGCATTTTCAAAGCACTAAATTGATACGATTTTAAATGTTTTAGGGTCCGTTCGTGGTGAGTCCCGCGGTTCGCGGGATCGAACCATGAACGGACTTGTGACACAGTCTCTGGGGAAGGGAGATGAGGTGGGGGGGCTTGAAGTGAACCCTGGTTTGAGATAAGTTAATCAGCATGATTCGTCTCTATCTCTTTCTTCCCATTGGAATCATTGCGATCTCCACGGCTTCGATCTTCATCAAACTCTGTGATGCACCCGCACTGACCATCGCCGCCTACCGGTTGACCCTTGCTTCTTTTCTCTTGCTTCCCTTCGCCGGTTATAAAAAGATCTGGCAGAGCTGGAACGGATCCGAATTGAGATGGTTGATTCTCTCCGGCATCTTCCTCGCCCTCCACTTCGCCTTCTGGATCGCCTCTCTGAAATTTACTTCGGTGGCCAGTTCAGTCGTCCTGGTCTCCACCAATCCCCTCTTTGTAGGATTAGGGGCCTGGCTCTTCTTCAAGGAACCCTTAGGTCTGAATCTCATTTTGGGGATTGCCCTTTCGATCCTCGGGAGCGGACTGATCAGCTTCGGAGATGTGGCCCTATCGAAAGAGGCGTTGATGGGGGATGGCCTGGCTTTACTCGGCGCCATCACTGCTTCCGGATATCTTCTCCTTGGAAGAAAGATGAGAAGGGGACAGGACCTTCTCTCCTATATCTTCCCCGTCTATTCGGCAGGGGCCATCGTATTGATCATCCTCTCCCTCACTTTTCAAAAACCCTTCTTCGGATATTCTTCGTCCACCTATCTCTTCCTCTTTCTTCTCGCCCTCATCCCACAATTGATCGGCCATACGACCTTCAACTGGGCCCTGAAATACATGCCGGCATCCATGGTGGCAGTCGCTATTTTAGGAGAACCCCTCGGTTCCACGATCTTAGCTTACTTTATTTTAGACGAAGGACTGACGATCTGGAAAGTTCTCGGAGGAATTTTAATCTTTGCAGGAATTTTGGTCGCCCTTTCCCCTCATCCCCTCCCTCTCCCCATGCGTGGGGAGAGGGGAGGGTGAGGGGAAATTCTTATTGACTCATTTATCCCTTTTTATTAGACTCTCTATAGTGCCAAGCTTCGTTCAAGGATCGAAACGAATGTTCTTGATTAAATAATCCTTAACCTATTCGGAGGCAATATGGAGGTAAGTTCAAAACCCGTTCTCTTCAGAGGGAATGGGTTTTTTTATGACCATACGGCCACGGAAAATTCTCGTCATAGGAGTATAAGCCGATGAAAAATCAACGTTCAATCTTATATCTGATCTTGATGATGATAGTCGTTGGATCGATTCTATTCTATGTGATTCTCCATAATTTTTGGCCAGATTGGCAATGGGTCAATGAACCAATGCACTCCACTATGGAAGCTCTGGGGGTTTTAGCTGCCATAGTCATGGCGATTCTTCTCTTCGAGAGAAAGCATGAGGAATATGGCGGGAAATACTTCCTCCTGGCGATGGGATTTCTTGGCATGGGCATACTGAGTGGGGTCCACGCTGTTTTCTCACTGGGAAGGGGATTCGTTTTGCTTTACAGTATGGCGAATCTCGTTGGCGGTTTTTTGTTCGCATTGATCTGTTTTCCATGGTTCACCTCCGATAAAGATGCGGTCTGGAAGAAGTGGCTTCCTTGGGCAATCGTTTTAGGTTCTATATTCTTCGGGATTTGGACATTAGTTGCGAGGGAGACTTTGCCTATAATGGTGCGGGAGGGTAAATTTACCACCGCTGCTGTATCCATTAACCTCTTAGCAGGACTGTTCTTTTTGGCAGGAGCAGGGCGTTTGCTCCTTGACTTCCATCGTTCTCAAAAAATGGAGTTTTACCTGCTCGCCTGCATGGCAATGTTGTTGGGTATAACGGGGCTGATGTTCAAATACTCTTCAATATGGGGCGGCTCATGGTGGTTTTGGCATCTTCTGCGCCTGATTGCCTTGCTATTGGTGTTTAAATTTTTATTTTATGAGAATCAGAGGAGAATTTATGATCTTCGATTGGCCCTTGCCGAACGAAAGCTGGCAGGGGAGAAATTGCGTGAGTCAGAGAAAAAATATCGAGATCTCGTAGACAATGCCCTTGTGGGAGTTTATAAAACCAATTTAAAAGGAGATATTTTTTACATAAATGAAGCCGTGTTAAACATACTTGAATTTGAGACGGCTGAAGAATTGATGGCAGGTGGTGCTCTTGCAAGATACAAAAACCCCAAGGACAGGGATCTCCTCATCGAAAATTTAAATAAAACAGGTGGGGTCAAAAATTTTGAAACTGTATTGGTTACAAAGACAGGGAAGCTTAAAAACATACTTTTAAATGCAACCCTTGATGGTGATACTCTCTCCGGAATGATAATGGATATCACCGAGCTTAAGCGAGCAGAGGAAGTATGGCGTCGCCAGCGCGACGAACTCTCTGCCCATGCCCGCATCCTCAGCGCTATCCTGGTCACGAAGGATTTTAACGAACGGTTGAAGATCATCCTGAATGAAGTGGTGACGTTCCTTAATGTGAAGTTCGGTACGATCCATCTGTTAGTGGCCGACGAGGTGGTGCTCACCCAATGGCATGGCGTCTCCAATGAATTCCGTGCACAGGTCCTTTCATTTCCCGCCAAGAAACTACCTGACTTTTTAGGGGGGTTATCCATCATCCACGAACACTTGGACGAAAGGGGACTCATGCCTGAATTTGCAAAGCAGGAAGGTCTTCAGGCTTGGGCGAGCATTCCATTAACCCTCCCCCAGAGAGGTGAGGACCAGCCGGCCGTATGGCTTGGCACCATCATATTGGGCAGCCGTCGCTATGAAGCACTGAGCGTGGATGAAGTAAAGGCATTGGAGGCCATAGCCAACCAGTTGGCGTTGGCGATTGATTATGCCCGTTCCTATCGTCAGGCCGAGGAGCGGATGGCCCGGCTTCAAGCTCTACGCGATATTGACAAAGCGATTATGCAACGCTTCGATCTTAAGGAGGTGCTGCATATCGTTCTGGAACGAGTACCAAAGGAGTTGGGGGCCGATGCCGCTGCAATTAGTCTATTGGACGAAAAGCAATCGAAGACAAAGGTTTTTGCGATGCGCTTGCCCAATGGGACAATTATTGAGGAGGAGGCGTTCACCCTTGCCGACTCCCTTCTTCATTGGTTCGTGAATCGGCAGAATCCGGTGATCATCTACGATCTGACACAAGACCCGCGAGTACAAATGCACCGTGTGTATATTCGCAATGGAAGGCTTATTTCCTACCTCGGGGTGCCTCTGATTGTCAAAGATAAAACAATTGGTATCCTCCATATCCTGGCCACCCAGCCAAAGGTCTTCGCGGAGGAGGATGTGGGCTTTTTCAGCACCATGGCAGGACAGACAGCGATTGCCATTGAGAATGCACGGGCGACCGAGGCGTTGCGAGAGTCAGAGGAAAAGTATCGTACAATGGTTGAATACTCCAATGATTTAATCTGGACACTGGATAAACAGGGGAATTTCACCTTCTTGAATAAAATGGCAGAGGAAGTCAGCGGTTACAAATTGGCAGACTGGTTAGGAAAGA
>DYHU01000119.1:3793-10663 GCA_020724025.1 Syntrophorhabdus sp.
AATAAAATGGCAGAGGAAGTCAGCGGTTACAAATTGGCAGACTGGTTAGGAAAGAGCTTTGCACCCTTGATACCTCCTAAAGACTTGCCGAGAATAGAACAAATCTTTCTTGAAACAATGAGCGGTAAGCCTCTGCAGTATGAGGTCAACGTGCTAAGGGAAAATGGGTCTATTTTTGTTTTATCGGTCAATACAGCGCCCATCTTCGAGTCCGGTAAAGTTGTAGGGACAGTGAGCTTTGGAAGAGACATCACCGAGCACAAGCGTGCAGAGAAAGAGAAGACAGCCCTTCAGGAGCAGCTTCGCCAGTCCCAAAAAATGGAGGCCATTGGCCATCTGGCAGGTGGCATTGCCCATGACTTCAACAACCTCTTGACGGTCATCAAAGGTTACAGCCAGCTCTCACTCCCTGAACTCAAAGAAGGTGACCCCTTAAAGGGAAACATCGAAGAGATAAAAAGAGCTGCTGATCGAGCCGCAGATCTGACTCGCCAGCTTCTTGCTTTTAGCCGCCGTCAGATTTTAGATTTGAAGGTGCTTGATCTGAATACAATCTTGCATAATCTGGATAAGATGTTGCGACGTATCATTGGTGAGGATATCGAATTGGTCACAGTTTTGACAGAGGAATTGGGGAGAGTCAAGACCGATCCCGGACAAATCGAACAGGTGATCATGAACCTTGCAATCAATGCCAGGGATGCGATGCCCAATGGGGGAAAACTCACCATTGAAACTGCTAATGTGGAATTGGATGAGACCTATGCGCGTAACCATATCGCTGTAAAACCGGACCGCTATGTGATGCTTTCAGTGAGTGATACTGGAGTTGGGATGACACCAGAGATCAGAGACCTGGTCTTTGAGCCTTTTTTTACGACCAAAGAGAAAGACAAAGGAACAGGCCTTGGTTTATCGACAGTGTATGGTATTGTAAAGCAGAGCGGGGGGAACATCTGGGTTTACAGTGAGCCGGGTAAGGGGACGACCTTCAAGATCTATCTTCCTCTGGTGGATGAACCTTTAGAGGTCTGGAGGGAGAAGGTAGTGGAGGAAATCCCGAGGGGTAATGAGACCATTCTCATCGTTGAGGATGATGAGACGGTGCGGAAGCTGGCCATGCGAATCCTGGAGAGGCAAGGGTATATGGTTTTAGAGGCGCATGATGTGGACAAGGCCTTACTTCTTTGTGAACAACATAAGGACCCTATTCATATGATGCTGACTGATGTAGTGATGCCAAAGATGAGTGGCCGTCAGTTAATGGAGCAGCTCAGCCAGGTGCGTCAGGACTTTAAGGTGCTCTATATGTCAGGTTATGCGGATAACGCCATTGTCCATCATGGTGTGCTGGAGAAGGGAATGAATTTCATTCAGAAGCCATTCACCCTTGAAGGACTGGCGAGAAAAGTCCGGGAAGTGCTGGACAAATAATTTCGGAATGCGGATTGTAAGATGAACTCCAGCTTAATAACGAAGACTACGTTAAAATTAATAAGGGAAAGAATATGAAATTTGTTGTCCATGAGCACCATGCCACCCGCCTCCACTATGACTTCCGGCTGGAGATCGTAGGCGTCCTCAAATCCTGGGCTATCCCCAAAGGACCTTCGATGAACCCTTCGGAAAAGCGGCTTGCCGTGATGGTAGAGGATCACCTCCTCGAATATGGTGACTTTGAAGGAATCATTCCTCAAGGTCTTTATGGAGCCGGCTCGGTCCTCATCTGGGACTCCGGGGAGTTCGAAGCAGAAGGAGACCCTGAGATCGGCCTGAAACAGGGCAAACTCCGTTTCACTCTAAACGGAAAGAAATTGAAGGGAGGTTTTTCCCTCGTTTTGATGAGAGGGAGAGGGACCGGAAAGCAGTGGCTTCTCATCAAAACACAGGACTCCTTTGCCCAGAAAGACTGGGTTATCAAAGAGGAACTGACGCCAGCCAAAAATAAGAAACTCATCGAGAAGATCCCGCCGTGTGAGACATCATGATTTTAGATTGCGGATTGCAGATTGCGGATTGAAAAACCTGAACTATGATTTCCGGAACCACCCTTTGACTTTATCTCGAAAGGATTCCAGGAAGATGTAGATCACCGGGGTGATATAGAGGGTGATGAGCTGGGAAAAAACTAACCCCCCCACCACGGCGAGCCCAAGAGGACGGCGCGCCTCTGCCCCCGCACCAAAACCGAGGGCGATGGGCAGCGTGCCCATGATGGCGGCCATGGTGGTCATCATGATAGGACGGAAACGGATGAGGCAGCCTTCGTAGATCGCATCAGCAGGACTTTTCCCCCGATTTCTCTGTGCATCCAGGGCAAAATCAATCATCATGATGGCATTCTTTTTCACAATTCCGATCAGCATGACGATCCCGACCATGGAGTAGATGTTCAGGTCTGTTTTGAAAATCAGGAGGGTCACCAATGCCCCTAATCCAGCGGATGGAAGACCCGAAAGAATGGTGAGAGGATGGATGAAACTCTCATAGAGGACACCGAGAACAATATAAATAATCACGATCGACATGATCAGTAGGAGACCCATGCCCTGTAAGGATGTCTTAAAGGCCTGGGCTGTTCCCTGAAAACTGGTGCTGATGGTGGCAGGCAGCGTGGCCCTGGCCACCTTCTCAACTGCGGTTGCAGCATCTCCTAAAGAGACACCCGGCTTGATGTTGAAAGAGACGGTCACAGAAGGAAGCTGGCCCAAATGGTTGACAGAAAGAGGCCCAAGGCCACGTCTTAGATCAGCGACCGTATTCAAAGGGATCAACTGGCCGGTGGAGGATCGAATGTAAAGCATGGAGAGGGCAGAGGGGTCCATTTGATATTGCGGTTCTAATTCGATGATGACCTGATACTGGTTGTTAGCAGTGTAGATTGTTGAAATCTGTCTCGCCCCATAGGCACTGTAGAGAGCATCTTCGATCTGATTGGCGGTAACATGAAGAGCCGAAGCCTTATCCCGATCGATCTCAATATTGACCTGTGGGTTGTTGATTTGCAGATCACTGGTCACGTCCTGAAGGCTTGGCAGCTCTCGCAACTTGGCTTCAAGAATGGGGGCATACTCATAAAGTTCCCTGAACTCTGGGCTCTGAAGCGTAAATTGATACTGGCCTTTGGTTAATTGCCCTCCAATCCGAATCGGGGGAGGGTTTTGAAGGAAGACCTGGATCCCTGGAATTTTGGCCAGCTTCGGACGTAATTCCTGAATCACTTCATCCGCATTCAGTTTCCGTTGAGACCGGGGTTTTAGCGTAATGAAGATCCGACCTAAATTCCCGGTCGGTGACGGGCCTCCTGCTCCAGCGGTTGATGAAAAGGCCTCCACGTTCGGATCCTGCCCAACCACCTCCATCACGGCAAGTTGATGTTGTTTCATGGACTCGAAGGAAATTCCCTGGATGGCTTCGGTGAACCCAAAAACCTGACCAATATCTTCGCTCGGAAGAAATCCATAAGAGAAGATCGTGAAAAGGCCGACCGTGATCACCAAGATCAGGTTGGAGATCACGATGGTTGCCAGGCGATGGTTCAAGACGAATCTGAGACTCCACCGGTAGGCATGAAGCATTCCATCGAAAAAGCGCTCTGAGGTTGCATAGAGACGGCTATGTCTTTTTTCTCCGGGGGGCCTGAGAAACCGGCTGCAGAGCATGGGGGTCAGGCTCAGAGAAACAAAACCGGAAACCAGAATCGCCACACCGATGGTCACGGCAAATTCATGAAGGAGTCGGCCGACGATCCCTCCCATGAAGAGAACCGGTATAAAGACGGCGACGAGAGAAAGGGTCATCGAAACAATCGTGAAGCCAATCTCTCTCGATCCATTGAATGCGGCTTGGTGGGGTTTTTCTCCCATCTCCATGTGCCGCACAATATTTTCAAGCATGACAATAGCGTCATCCACAACAAACCCAACCGAAAGCGTTAATGCCATCAGAGAGAGATTATCGAGACTATATTCCAGGAGGTACATCAGCGCGAAGGTGCCGATGATGGACATGGGAAGCGCCAAGCTGGGAATAACGGTGGCAGATAAGTTTCGCAGAAATAAGAAGATGACCAGGACGACCAAACAGATCGTCAGGAAGAGGGTAAACTTGACATCATCGACGGATTCACGAATCGATAGAGAGCGATCGAACAGGATGTTCAGATTGATGGAACCTGGCATTTGAGAACGAATGGTCGGCAGGAGTTGTTTGATCGAATCCACCACCTCCACGGTGTTCGTTGCCGGCTGACGGTAGATGGCCAGGCCGATATTTCGCTCGTTGTTATACCAGCTCGCGATCTTATTATTTTCCACGCTGTCAATCACCTTTGCGAGCTCGCCGAGCCTTACCGGGGAACCATTTCGGTAGGCAACGATCAGGGGTCGATAGGCTTCAGCATTATTGAGCTTGCCGCTCGCCTCTATGGTAAAAGCTTGATGGGTTCCAGAGAGCGTCCCTGTGGGCAGGTTCACATTTCCACGTTGGATCGCACTGGCCACTTCGTCAATCCCGATGGACCGGGATGCCAGGCCTTTCGGGTCGAGCTGTGCTCGAACCGCATATTTCTGAGCACCAAAAATCTGAACTTGAGCCACGCCACTCACCATGGAAATGCGCTGAGCCAGGAAGGTGTCCGCGTATTCGTGAACCATTGAAAGAGGAAGAGTGGGCGAACTCAGGGCTAAAAAGAGGACGGGAAAGTCAGCAGGGTTGACCTTCTGGAAAGAGGGGGGATTGGGCATGTCCGGTGGAAGCTGGCGTGCTGCCTTGGCAATCATGGCTTGAACATCCTGAGCTGCAGCATCGATGTTCCGACTCAAGTTAAACTGAAGCGTGATCCGGGTCGTCCCCAGAGTGTTTGTGGAGTTCATGGAGTCCACCCCGGAGATGGTTGAAAACTGCCTTTCAAGAGGAGTGGCCACGGCAGAAGCCATGGTTTCAGGGCTCGCTCCAGGAAGTTCGGCGACGACAGAAATGGTAGGGAAATCGACTGTGGGAAGGTCACTGACCGGCAGAAGCCTGTAGCCCATGATGCCGAAAAGTAAAATCCCCAGCATCACGAGAGTAGTCATGACAGGACGCCGGATGAAAAGCTCTGAAATGTTCATGGTGCTTTTGGCTTCGGGGCCGAATTGGAATTCTTGATATCGACTTTTGATCCCGGACGGAGCCGAAGCTGCCCGTCGGTCACCACTTTCTCGTCCGGACGGAGTCCTTTCTGAATGACCGTTTCGTTATGGATGGTTTGACCCACCACGACGGACCTCGATTCTACGGTCATATCCTGCTTTACTACAAAAACATACTGCCCCTGCTGTCCTGTCTGGATCGCCTGAGAGGGAACCACAACCACATTGGATTCGGAGGTTAGCGTCAGAACCGTGTTGACGAACTGGCCTGGCCAGAGTCGCCTTTCCTTATTGGTAAAAGTTCCCTTCAGCCGAATCGTTCCAGTAGACGAATCAACGCTGTGATCGATAAACGTGATAATACCTCTTTCAAAACGTTCTTCATTCATAGGGACGGAAGCTTCCACCTGAAGTTTTCCGGAAGCCATATACTTCTTAATCTCGGAAAGGAACTGTTCTGGGACAGAAAAGGTGACATAGATGGGCGTGATCTGATGAATGACCACCAGATTGATGTCCTCTGCTTTTACAATCGTCCCTTGTTGAACAAGAAGACTCCCGGTTCGGCCATCCATGGGGGATCGGATCGAGCATTAACCAAGTTGAATTTTTGCATTCTCCACGGCAGCCCGGTCTGCTCGAACGGTAGCGTCAGCGGTTTCAACAGCCGCCCGGTCCGAACGAACCGTTGCCTCGAGGGCATCCGCATCGGTGCGTATCTTCTCATATTGCTGGCGTGCCACAACGCCCCTTTCGATTAATAATCGATAGCGCTCGGCGTCATTTTCAGCATTTTTCAGCCGGACCAAGTCCCTCTCGAGATTGGCTTTGGCCTGCTGGACCTGAGCCAAATCCCTTTCAAGTTTGGCTTCTGCTTCCCTCAGGGCTGCTTCAAAAGGCCTGGGATCAATGGTGAAGAGAAGCTCCCCCTTTTTCACGTCCTGGCCTTCTGCAAAATGGATTTTTACCACCTCTCCTCCAACCTTCGACTTAATCGTTACGGTGGCATAGGCTTGCACATTCCCGATGGCACGTAGCTGAACAGGAACCGTCTTCTGGAGAGCTGTCCCAACGACCACGGGCAATGGAGCAGAAACAGGTTTTGCCGGTTTTTCTCCAGAACAGGCTGAGGAAAAAAGAGCAAAAAATAACACAAAAAATCCAACAAGAAAAAACCGAAAATGGTTTTTCATCCAATTTCCATGGTAAGTCTTAAAGAAGGTATGGACCATTTCCGAGCCTCCTTTAAAACTGAAGTTTAATGGCCTGCTGTTTATTTGTCAATTTCTTAAAAATTCCTTAAAATCGGAGAGAGGAAAGCCGTAATGCCTCACTCAAACGGGGTAGGGGCGACTTTAGTCGCCCTTTACAGGGTAGGCTGAAGCCTCCCCTACCCATTGTTCCCCGGATAAGTGATGCATTACGGGAAGCCACAAATTCTCATTGACATTAAATGATCTTTCAAGGATATTATTTTGGCATAAGATACCTTTAAAAAGATAACTCAGAATAGAAATGGAATCCAGAGAAGTCAAAAAAATATTGGTCGTCGATGATGAGAGGGATACGGTGGAGATGATCACCGCCCTCCTCCAGTTGGAAGGCTATCGGGTCTTTCCCGCCTTCTCCGGAGCCGAAGCGATGAGACTCCTTGAGGCCGAAAGGCGGAGGAATCCGGAGGGAGAGGGGTCTGTCGATCTGATCCTTCTCGATGTGATGCTCGGCGATGAGGATGGAA
>DYHU01000546.1 GCA_020724025.1 Syntrophorhabdus sp.
TGGGACAAAGAGAAATAAGTAAAGGGAGTGACATGCCGAGACCAGTGAGATTGGAGGAGACGACGGATTGGATGAGTGGGGCAGGTCATTTGTATTTACCCCTACGCCCTCTTCATTCAATTTATATTCAACAGCTAATTTTTATTCGATTGAAAAGCCTCGGAGCAAGTGATGGAAATTTCCAGACATGCAAGAAACAACATGAGATTGTATAATATCTCTGAAAGGGACATTCAGAACGCTATTGATTCACCGGATCTTTCAGGCAGGGAAGGAGGCAAGTTGGTGGTCGTAAAAGTGTTCCAGGATAAATTCTCAGGCTTTCCACTTAAAGTGGTGTATGAAAAAATAGAAAATGAACTTTTCATTATTACAACCTATCCGTTAAAAAAGAAAATGTGGAGGTGAAGCCGTGAAAGTTAAGTATGATAAAGAAGCCAACGCTGCTTACATTCAGCTCTCGTCGAAGAAGCCGGATGGCGCTATTGAGATGGCAGAGGGAGTCATTCTTCACACTACTTCAAAAAACGAGATTGTCGCTATCGAGATACTTGACGCTACCAAGAAATTTCCTATTAAGACACTTTACAAACTCGAACTATCTCCTGCAGCGGCCTGAAGGGGTGAAGACAAGAAAAACCCTCGTGTTGATTTTGTTGTTGCTATAAAACTTGAGGGACATGAAATCTCGGTGATCGGCATCGGTCATTTGGCATTTGATGCGATAAGGGGAAATCGGGGACGGGTTCACAGTAGTGTCCATCATCACACTTCAGGAGAAGGTTGGCGCTTGCAGCCAATGTAAATCCCATTAAGAAAGGTCCATACTTTAACCCAGGTCCCAATAAGGAATTTGGGCCCCCTGGAAAACATTTTGCCCTTGTGTTAAACCCCAATTGAGTCAAAAAAATATCTTCCTCCCCCCATGGGGAAGGATTAAGGTGGGGGTGAGAGACCCATGATGTTCACCCCCATCCCAACCTTCCCCCATCATAAGGGGGAAGGAGATGAGATAAGAACTCGTGTTTTGAAATTAGTGACGAGACAAATCGGGCGACTGGGCTTTAAGACTGAATCCATTGATTTGAAAGAGTGGCATATTTTCCGCTCAATTAGGGTCAAAGGTAACAAATGGGATAGGTCGCTATTTTTAATTTCGTAAGGTGAAGAGATGAGGCTAAAAGACAAGATAGGAATCGTGACGGGAGCGGGGCAGGGGATTGGCAAAAGCATCGCCCTGAAGATGGCGCAGGAAGGGGCGGATGTGGTCGTGGTCGAATGGAACCCCGATACCGGTGTTCAAACCCAGAGGGAGATTGAAGCTCTGGGCAGAAGAGGCCTCTTCTTTGCGGTGGACGTTGCAGATAGGAAACAGGTCGAGAAGATGATGGCAGGGGTCTTAACAGCCTTCGGACGGATTGATATTCTGGTCAATAATGCCGGGTTTGATCGGCCGGGGAGTCTATTAAAGACAAAAGAGGAAGATTGGGATGCCGTTTTGAACGTTCACCTGAAGGGAGCCCTGAACTGCATTCAGGCCGTGGCTCCCCACATGATCGAAAAGGGTTATGGAAAGATTGTCAACATCTCTTCGGTTTGGGGAAGGTGCGGAGCGGTGTCGGAGATCAGTTATAGTTCGGCCAAAGCAGGAATCCTCGGTTTGACAAAGAGTGTGGCCAGAGAACTGGGCAGGTATCAGATCAATGTCAATG
>DYHU01000547.1 GCA_020724025.1 Syntrophorhabdus sp.
TAAATTGCCTAAAGTTATAAGAATATATTCTTCGAGTTTTTAGATTTAAAAACTTTAGCTCACTTTAGACACTTTAGTCACTTTAGTTCACTGTGGAGTGACTATGGACTTACACTCACTAACCATCCATCAGTTACATGAACTTCTTGTCAAGAAAGAGGTGACTTCAAGGGAGGCGACCGAGGCCTTCTATCGGAGAATCGAAAAGGTGGATGGAAAGATCCATGCCTATCTCATGCTGACAGAGGAAGAGGCATTCCGTCAGGCGGATGAGGTGGACCGGAAGATCATCAGAGGAGAGGAGATAGGGGACCTTGCCGGTATTCCGATAGGGCTCAAAGATATTCTCTGCACAAAAGGAATTGAGACGACCTGTGGCTCTAAAATCTTGAGAGGATATGTGCCCTTCTATGATGCCACGGTGATCAGACAGTTGAAAGAGAGGGAGGCTGTCTTTCTCGGAAAATTGAACATGGATGAATTTGCCATGGGCTCCTCCACGGAAAATTCCGGTTTTCAGACCACACGGAATCCCTGGGATCCGGAACGGATCCCAGGTGGATCGAGCGGCGGCTCTGCCGCCGCTGTGGCGGCGGATGAATGCGTCGGAGCCCTCGGCACGGATACAGGAGGATCCATCAGGCAACCTGCGTCCTGTTGCGGCGTGGTCGGTTTAAAACCCACCTATGGCAGGGTGTCCAGATACGGACTGGTCGCTTTCGCCTCTTCACTGGATCAGATCGGCCCTATCACAAAGGATGTGGAGGATTGTGCCATCCTGCTCAACGGGGTCAGCGGTTATGATCCCCGTGACTCCACCTCGGTCAATGTCGAGGTTCCCAATTATAAGCGATGCCTGGTCAGTGATGTGAAAGGGGTTCGAATCGGGATTCCGGATGAGTATTTCATCGAAGGAATGGACCCGGATGTGGAGAGATCAGTCAAGGAAGCGATCGATCTCTTTAAAAAATTTGGGGCGGAGGTGAAAGCGATTTCGCTTCCCCATACCCCGTATGCCGTGGCCATCTATTATATCATCTGCACGGCGGAAGCCAGTTCCAACCTGGCCCGTTACGATGGGGTCAAGTATGGGTTCCGTTCCGACAGGTATGAAGATCTGATGGAAATGTATGGACGGACCCGCGCAGAGGGTTTTGGCAAAGAGGTGAAGCGAAGAATCATTCTGGGGACCTATGTTCTGTCTGCAGGATACTATGACGCTTACTATCGAAAGGCTTCACAGGTCAGGACCCTGATGAGGAACGATTTTGAAAGGGCGTTTGAGAAAGTGGATGTGATCGTGGCCCCCACGGCGCCCACACCCGCTTTCAAGATCGGAGAAAAGGTGGAAGACCCGCTCCAGATGTACCTCTCCGATATTTTAACCATCCCGGTCAACCTGGCCGGAATTCCTGCCATCTCCCTCCCCTGCGGATTCAGCCGGGAGGGCCTTCCCATCGGCCTCCAGATCATGGGAAAACATTTTGACGAAGGGAAAATTTTAAGGGTAGCCTTTACCTTCGAACAGAATACGGACTTTCATCTCAAGAAACCCACGCTCATCTAAATTCCAATCACCAAATTCCAAATCCCCAATAAATTGGTCATGGCCGAAAGGCCACCTTCAAATCATGAAAATGGCTAACCCCCCTTTACCCCCCTTTAGAAAACTGATCCTTACCCATAAGTGGGGGCGCTGGACACAAGGGT
>DYHU01000120.1 GCA_020724025.1 Syntrophorhabdus sp.
AGGTAATACCGGGAGGAAGATGGGTCTCCTTCCCGACCATCTGGTAGCCACAACCTACCAGCAGGCCTATCCAAATGATAATAAATAGCCTGCTGAAAGTTCGGAGTTCGGAGTTCGGAGTTCGGAGTATTTTAACGATTGGCTCAAGAATCAACAGTTGTGCATTTATATTCCGCATTTTGCATTCTACCTAATTATTTTTAACATACGATATTGATCAGTTTCCGGGGGACGAGGATGACTTTTTTGATCTCCTTCCCTTCGGTCAATTTTTGAATCCTCTCGCTCTTGAATGTCCAGGCCTTGATCTCCTTTTCTCCGAAAGAGGCGGGCACGACGATACGGTCTCTCACCTTTCCGTTAATCTGGACGACGATCAGAATCTCATCCTCCAGGACCGCCTCCGGATCGTAATCAGGCCAGGCCCTCTCCATGACAGACTCCTTATTCCCTAAAGCCTCCCAGAGTTCCTCGGCGAAATGGGGAACGAATGGCGAAAGCGGGATGACGGTCGTTTCAATTGCCTCTCTCATCAACCTTCTGGAGATTTCATCATTTCGGTCCTTGATCTCCGAGGCATAGATCTCATTGACCAGCTCCATGATTACGCTGATGGCCGTGTTGAAATGAAACCGCTCGATATCCTCCGTCACCTTCCTGATCGTCTTATGGATTTTTTGACGAAAGAGTTTCGCATCACCCTCTAACGGAGTCCCGAAAGGAAGGCAGGCCACCTCCTGGAGCCGGGAATACTGTTCCCAAAAGAGTCTCCAGACCCGGTTAAGAAAACGGAAGGAGCCCTCCACTCCCTGATCGCTCCAGTCCAGGTCTTTCTCGGGCGGAGCGGCAAAGAGGCAGAAGATCCTTGCCGTATCCGCACCATACTTTTCGACCAGATACTCGGGATCGACCACATTCCTCTTCGACTTCGACATCTTCTCAAGCCTTCCTACTGCGATCTGCCCTCCGCACTTGCGACAGCGAAAGGCCTCTCCCTCCCTTTCCGCCTCATCAGGGAAAAGGTAGCCATCCTTCGGACACTCGAGAACCTCTTTGCAGACCATTCCCTGAGTGAGGAGATTGGTGAAGGGTTCCTCAACGCTCACCCACCCCATCTCCTTCAGGACACGGGTGAAGAAGCGGGAATAGAGGAGATGGAGAATGGCATGTTCAATGCCGCCGATGTATTGATCCACAGGCATCCAGTAATCGACCCTCTTCTTATCAAGCGGCCCCTCATGATAGTCGGGGCAGGCAAACCGATCAAAATACCATGAGGATTCGACAAAGGTGTCCATGGTGTCCGTTTCCCTTCGGCCTGCTCCGTCACATTTAGGACATCTTGCCTCTACAAACTCTTTCGCGCTTACCAGAGGCGATTCCCCCATGCCGGTCACTTCGACATTGGAAGGAAGGATCACAGGGAGGTCTCTTTCCGGAACAGGAGCGGCCCCGCAACGGTCACAATAGATAATGGGAATAGGCGCTCCCCAGTAACGTTGTCTCGATATACCCCAGTCCCGCAACCGGTAACTGATCTTCTTCCCGCCCAATCCCTTCTCCTCGAGGTGCTTCGCAATCGCCTCCCTCGCCTTCAGGCTGCCCATTCCGTTAAACTTTCCTGAGTTGACCAGAAAACCTTCTCCCTCGTAGGCTTCCGTCATGGTTTCTCCATTCAGGGTTTGATCTTCCGGTTGAATCACAACGATGAGGGGAAGCCCGTACTGCTTGGCGAATTCAAAGTCTCTCTGGTCATGGGTGGGAACAGCCATTACTGCGCCCGTCCCATATTCCATCAGGACAAAATTGGCAACGAAGATGGGCATTCTGGCCTTTGTCATCGGATTGAGGCAATAAGCGCCCGTGAAGACGCCCTCCTTCTCCGTTGTGGGAGCAATCCTTTTCATCCGGTCCTGTCGTTTCATCTTCTCGATAAAATCCCTCACCTCTTTCTCCTGGGGGGTCCCCTTTGAAAGGGTCAGGGCAAGAGGATGTTCAGGAGCAAGGCTCATAAAGGTGGCGCCAAAGACCGTATCCTGCCGGGTGGTGAAGACCTTGATTGGCTCCTTCGAATTCTCCAGGGGAAAATGGATCTCTGCGCCGATCGATTTTCCGATCCAGTTCCTCTGCATGGTGAGGACGCGCTCCGGCCATCCGGGAAGTTTCTCGCACCATTCCAGGAGGTCCTCAGCATAGTCGGTGATCTTGAAAAACCACTGCTCCAGTTCCTTCTGGGTGACGCCCGGGTCATCGGCATGGCCCCGCCAGCAGGTCCCATCGCCCATCACCTGCTCATTGGCCAGAACGGTCTTGCAGATCTCACACCAGTTGACCGTAGACCGTTTCTTATAGGCCAGCCCCTTCTCATACATCTTCAGGAAGAAGAGCTGTTCCCATCGATAATAAGAGGCATCGCAGGTGGCAAACTCCCGGTCCCAGTCATAACTGAAGCCCATTCGTTTCAACTGCCTCTTCATATACTCGATATTCTCATAGGTCCATTTGGCAGGATGGACCCCATGTTCGATGGCCGCATTCTCTGCAGGCATGCCAAAGGCATCCCAGGCCATGGGATGAAGGACATTGAACCCCCTCATCTTCTTGTAACGGGCAACCACATCGCCGATGGAGTAATTGCGCACATGGCCCATGTGGATCTTGCCCGATGGATAGGGAAACATCTCAAGAAGATAATACTTCTTCTTATTTTCATCTTCCGTCACCTTAAAAAGCTTCTGATCCTCCCAGACCCTCTGCCACTTCTCTTCGATCTCTTTCGGGTGATAACGCTGATTCATCCTAATAGATCCCTCCCAATACCGCATCAATTGTCGCTTAAATTCCAATCACCAAATAATAACCAATGAACCAATTTCCCCCCTCTCTCACCCTCCCCCCTTGGAGGGGGAGGGGCTGGGTGGGGGGCTGGTTATTGAAATTTGGAGCTTATTTGGTTATTGGAATTTGGAATTTGGTTATTCAGAATTTACCCTCTCATCATCCTCCGTATTCGAAGCCTTAAAGCGTTCAGTTTAATAAATCCCTCCGCATCTTTCTGATTATAGACGGTGTCCTTCTCAAAGGTCGCAAACGCATCATGGTAGAGAGACTTCTCTGATTTGCGGCCGATTACCGTGCAATTCCCTTTATAGAGTCTCAGGCGGACTGTCCCCGTCACATTCTTCTGCATCTCATCGAGAGCCTTTTTCAGAACATCCATCTCCGGTGAAAACCAGTAGCCATAGTAGATCAACTCCGAGATCTTCGGGATCAGGCTGTCCCGTAAATGCATCACTTCCCGGTCCATCGTCATCGATTCGACCGCCCGATGGGCAATGTATAGGATCGTCCCCCCGGGTGTCTCATAGACCCCTCTCGACTTCATCCCCACATAGCGATTCTCCACCATATCGACACGGCCAATTCCATTCTTGCCTCCCAACTCATTCAATCGGGCCAACAGGTTCGCAGGCGAAAGCTCCAGGCCATCGACCCGCTTTGGAATCCCGTCCTCAAAATCGATTTCGACGACGGTCGGGCGGTTCGGCGCCTTTTCAGGGGAGACGGAGAGGATAAACATATCCTCGGGCGGCTCTGACCAGGGATCTTCGAGAATCCCTCCCTCGAAACTGATGTGGAGAAGGTTCCGGTCGGAAGAATAGGGTTTCTCTTTTGTCACCGGGATGGGGATGCCATTCTCCCGCGCATAAGCCATCAACTCCTCACGCGATTGAAATTGCCACTGCCTCCAGGGGGAGATGACCCGGACATATGGATTGAGGGCATAGTAGGTCAGCTCAAATCGCACCTGATCATTCCCCTTCCCTGTGGATCCGTGAGCCACGGCATCTGCTCCCTCTATCTGGGCAATCTCGATCTGCCTCTTTGCGATCAGGGGTCTGGCAATCGAGGTGCCGAGGAGGTAAGTCCCCTCATAGACGGCATTGGCCTTCAGCGCTGTGAAGACAAAATCCCGCACAAACTCTTCCCGGAGGTCTTCAATATAGACCTTGCTGGCGCCCGTTGAGATCGCCTTCTCCTCCAGGTAGTCCAGCTCCTCCGCCTGTCCGATATCCGCGGTGAAGGCAATCACCTCACATCCGAACTCATTCTTCAGCCACTTCAGAATGATAGAAGTATCCAGGCCGCCCGAATAAGCCAGAACCACCTTCTTAACCTCGCCCTTCATTGGAGTCCTCCCCTTCACTTCGTCATTTGTCAATGGTCATTGGTCATTGGTCATTTGATATTTTCTAGTGTGGTGAATCTAACACTTCTTTACATTGATTCTAAGGGTTGCCATTCCCGCCCCGTATCAAGTACGGGGTGAACTTCAGCGGGAATCCAGATTGAAAAGACTGGATTCCGGATCAAGTCCGGAATGACATTATATGTAAAGCCTTTGCTGAATCACTGCAATAGGCCTTTGAACACTTCTTCCAGCGCTTGGATCATCTGCTCCACCTCTTCTTCGGTCACGATCAATGGCGGCAGGAATCGGAGCACATTGTTCATCGTGCAGTTGATGAGAAACCCTTTCTTCATCATCTCCTTGACGATCCCTGCTCCTTCCATCTTCAATTCCAGACCGAGGATTAACCCCCTTCCACGGACGTCCTGCACAAAGGAAAATTTCTTCTTCATCTCCTCGAGTCTCGAAAGGAAGTATTCCCCGACCCTCTGGCAATTCTCCAGCATTCCCTCGTCTAAGATCGCACTCAGGGCAGCCACACCTGCTGCCGTAGCCAAAAAATTTCCTCCAAAAGTGGAGGCGTGATCTCCCGGCTCAAAGCTTTTGGCAATTTCCTCTTTGATCAACAGGGCTCCGATCGGGACTCCTCCGGCCAATGATTTAGCAAGCGTGAGCATGTCCGGTCGGATATTCTCATGCTCATAGGCGAAGAGCTTTCCGGTCCTTCCCATTCCAACCTGAACTTCATCCAGGATGAGGAGGATCCCCTTTTCATCACAGATCTCCCTGAGCCCCTGAAGATACCCTTCCGATGGAATATTGACCCCTCCCTCGCCCTGGATCGGCTCCAGAAGCACGGCGCAGGTCTTCGAACCAATTGCCTCTCTCACCGCCCTGAGATCATTGAAGGGGACATATTTAAACCCGGGCATGAGAGGAGCATAGCCCTTGTGATACTTTGTCTGGCCGGTGGCCGTCAGGGTGGCGAGTGTCCTTCCATGAAAAGAATGCTCCATGGTAATGATTTCGTATCGATCCTCTCCGGTTTTCTCTTTTTCATATTTTCTTGCAAGTTTGAGCGCTCCCTCATTGGCCTCCGCGCCGCTGTTGCAGAAGAAGACTTTGTCCGCAAAGGAGTGTTTGCAGAGGAGAGAAGCCAACTCGATCTGGGGTTCGATATAGTAGAGGTTTGAGACGTGGATCAGTTTTTCGGCCTGGGCCTGAATCGCCTGAACGACTTTCGGATGGCAGTGGCCCAGATTGCAGACCGCAAGCCCCGCAAAAAAATCGATATACTCTTTTCCCTCGAGGTCCCAAACCCGGGTCCCCTTCCCCCTGACCGGAAGAATGGGGAAACGATTATAGGTGTGGGCGATATACTTTTCCGATAACATCATCAACGTTTGAGAATCCATGGGCGCTCCTCAATAATTAGTTCGGAGTAATGAGTTCGCCTGCCTACCGCAGGCAGGGAGTTCGGAGCATTTATTTCTTAATCTCCGAACTCCTAACTCCGAACTCCTAACTTTATTCTTGGGTGATTTGCGTTCCGATTCCCACATCCGTAAAAATTTCAAGGAGGACGGCGTGCTCCACGGTTCCATCGATGATATGGGTCTTATTCACCCCTTCCCCCAGGGCGTCGAGGCAGCAGTTTACCTTCGGGATCATGCCGGAGGAGATGACCTTCTGTGCGATCAACTCTCTGGCCTGCTTTACATCAAGGGTGGGGATCAACCGTTTCTTCTCATCCATCACCCCTTCCACATCGGTCAACAGGATCAGCTTCTCAGCTTTCAATGCCGAGGC
Source organism: Syntrophorhabdus sp. (assembly GCA_020724025.1). The sequence goes on from DYHU01000120.1 coordinate 6,002, forward strand.
AATCTTTCCTGCCACCAGATCGGCATTGATATTATAGGTCTCGCCCTCTTCCCCCACGCCAACCGGCGCAATCACCGGAATGAAATTCTCTTTCTCCAGGGATTCAATCACCCCCGGATGGATCGCCTTCACCTCACCCACCATCCCGATATCAATGATCTCAGGGGCCTTATCCTCGCCGGCGCTTCTCGTCAATTTCAACTTTTTGGCAAGGATGAGCCTTCCGTCTTTTCCGCTCAATCCGACAGCCTTTCCTCCCTGCTGATTGATCATGGAGACGATCTCCTTGTTCACCTTTCCCACAAGGACCATCTCCACCACATCCATCGTCTCCCCGTCCGTCACCCTCATCCCTTCTACAAACTGTGACTTCTTCCCCAATCGGGTCAGCATCTCACCGATCTGGGGACCACCTCCGTGGACGACGACCGGGTTCAAACCGATATATTTGAGAAGGACGACATCGAGGGCAAAACTTCTTTTGAGCCCCTCCTCCTCCATCGCGCTCCCCCCGTACTTGATCACAATGGTCTTGTTATAAAACCGCTGGATATAAGGAAGCGCCTCAATCAGTATTTTTGCTTTATCAATGGGGTTCTCCATGGCTCTGATTCCTCGTGATTTGTGAATCGTGATTCGTGAATCGGAAAAATAACGGACACGTCTTTATATTTTAAGCTTTTTCTCCGAACTCCGTAGGGGCAATTCATGAATTGCCCCTACACTGAACTCCGAACTATAGAATGAATCGACTCAGATCCTCATCCTCCACGAAGTCCTTAAGTTTCTCTTTCACATATCTGGCATCGATTAACATCTTCTTTCCGCTCATCTCGGGTGCGTCGAAGGAGATCTCATCCAACAACCTTTCCATGATGGTATAGAGGCGTCTGGCGCCGATGTTCTCTGTTCTTTCATTGATGAGGGCGGCCATCTCCGAAATCTCCTCAATGGCATCCTTTCCGAAATCCAGCCCCACCGATTCTGTCTCCATCAGGGCGGTATACTGCTTGATTAGGGCGTTCTCCGGCTCGGTAAGAATCCGGATCAGATCCTCCTTCTTCAGCGAATCGAGTTCCACCCGAATCGGAAACCTTCCCTGAAGTTCGGGGATGAGGTCCGAGGGCTTTGAAACATGGAAGGCCCCGGCCGCGATAAAGAGGATGTGGTCGGTCTTTACCACTCCATATTTCGTCGTCACGGTCGTCCCCTCCACAATAGGCAGAAGGTCTCTCTGAACCCCTTCTCTCGAGACATCCGGCCCATAAGTGGACTCTCTTCCGGCGATCTTGTCGATCTCATCGAGAAAGATGATGCCCGACTGCTCCACCCGGTCAATGGCCTGCTTGATCACCGCATCCATATCGATCAACTTCTGGGCCTCCTCCTGAGAGAGGACCTGGAGGGCTTCCGGAACCTTCACCTTTCTCTGCTTCTTCTTTTTAGGAAAGATGCTCCCAAACATCTCTTTGATGTTGATATCCATCTCCTCCATCCCCGAAGCGGAAAAGATCTCCACCATGGGTAAATTCCGGTCCATCACCTCCACTTCCACATACTTCTCATTCAGCTTTTCCGTTCTCAGCAACTTCCGGAGTTTCTCCCGCGTCTCTCTCGAATCCTCACCCTCTTTCGGAACCCCTTTCCGGGATACCGGAAGGAGGAGGTCCAGCAGCCTCTCTTCAGCAATCTCCTCCGCCTTCTGCTTGACCTTTCGTGTTTCTTCAGCTTTGATCATGTTCACTGCCTGATCGGTCAGGTCCCGGACCATTGACTCCACGTCCCTGCCCACATAACCCACCTCTGTAAATTTCGAGGCTTCAATCTTCAGAAAAGGAGCCTGGGCCAGCCTGGCCAACCTCCGGGCAATCTCCGTCTTTCCAACTCCTGTGGGGCCGATCATAATGATGTTCTTGGGCGCAATCTCGTCCCGGAGGGGCTCGGGGATCTGCTGCCGTCTCCAACGATTCCTCAGCGCAATGGCGACAGAGCGTTTGGCATCCTTCTGACCGATGATATACTTATCCAGCTCCGAGACGATTTCCCGTGGTGTAAAGGTCTTATTCATAACTCCTCAAAGATGATACGGTCATTGGTGTAGATGCAGATGGAGGCCGCAATCTTCATCGCTTCCTCTGCAATGGCTCTCGCATCTAAGTCCGAGAACTGGATCAGGGCTTTGGCTGCGGCATGGGCATAAGGGCCGCCGCTCCCGATGGCCGTCACCCCGTCGTCAGGTTCGATGACATCCCCATTGCCGGAGATGACCAGGGAATGCTCTTTGTCCGCAATGATGAGCAGGGCCTCGAGCCTCCTCAGTATCCGGTCCGTCCTCCAATCCTTGGCCAGTTCCACCGCCGCCCTGAGCAGGTTCCCGTTATACTGTTCCAGCTTCTCCTCGAATTTGGCAAAGAGGGTGAAGGCATCCGCTGTTGCGCCTGCAAATCCGGCGAGGACATTGTCCTGGTAGATCCTTCGAACCTTTCTCGCCGTGTGCTTCATCACGGTATGTTCAAGGGTGACCTGTCCATCTCCTGCCATAACCACCTTCCCTTTATGCCGGACACACAGGATCGTTGTTCCATGCATTTTGCTCATCACATTCTCCATAGCTCACCATTCATGGTTCATCGTTCTTGGTTCATGGTTCATCGTTCATCGTCCATGGTTCATTGTTCATCGTCCCTCGTCCATCGTTTATTTCTTCTTTGATCTATGGAAACTCCTCGGATGTGCCTTATCGTAGACCTCCATCAACTTGCCCGGGCTGACGTGGATATACCTCTGGGTTGTGGAGAGGCTCGCATGTCCCAACATCTCCTGAATCTCCCGGATATCCGCCCCTGCATCTAAAAGATGCGTGGCAAAGCTATGGCGGAGGCTATGCGGACTCACCTTCCGGACAATGCCCGAAGACCTCGTATATTTCTTGATCAGCCTTCCAACGCTCCGGCTCGTCAGTCTTCCTCCTCTCAGGTTGACGAAGAGGGGTTTTCCGACCTCCGGGTCTCCTCGCCGACCCAGATAGGCTTTGAGGGCCTCCATGGCCTCATTTCCAATGGGAACGATCCGCTCCTTTCTTCCCTTCCCCATCACTCTTACGATCCCCAGATGGAGATCCAGATGTTTTAAATTCAGCCCTACCAGCTCCCCAACTCTTAACCCGCTCGAATAGAGAAGTTCCAGAATGGCTCGGTTCCTGAGCACCCTGTCCTTTGCGTATGCGTCGGAAGGCTTCTCCGGAAACCTATCCGGGGATTCCATGAGCCTAAATGCCTCATCCACGGTAAGTGTGGTAGGCAGAGTTTTCTCTACCTTGGGCGTCGAGACCGCCTTGGCCGGATTGGAAGAAACCAGTTTTTCCCTCACCAAATATCTGAAGAAAGATCGGAGAGTGGAGATCTTTCTCGCAATCGAGCTCTTCTTATTTTTTCGATGAAGAAGGCTGAGATATTTCCGGATAACGATCCGGTCCACCTTCTCCATTTCCGGTTCTCCCGCTGGTGAAAGGGTATCGTCTTGACTCTTTAAAAAATTCTCAAACTCTCTTAAGTCTCTCTGATAGCACCGGCAGGTGTGGGGAGAGGCATTCTTCTCCGTCGAAAGGTAACGGATAAATTGTTCGATGAAGTTATTTTCTCCTTTGGAAATGGCGGTCATTCTATTCCCTTGAAACTCTATCACTGATGAAAATGCCATTGAAAGATTATTTTATAACACAAATTTCGAATTTATCAATAAGATTTTAATGCAACCCATCAATTTTCCTTCACTTTTAATGCCTGCGAGAATGAATACTGATGTATTCGTAAAAAGTCGTCATTCCCGTGAAAACGGGAATCCAGGGGAATTCTAAATGCTTAAAAAGACTGGATTCCTGCTGGAGTTTATCCCGTACTTGATACGGGGCAGGAATGACAGAAAATAACCTTTTCAGACTTTTTACGAGACCATCAATACTCATGCGCTTTTTTTCTCGTTGACATTTTAAACTATTTTCGTATAAACTTCATAATACAAACTCTACTTAATAAAGGAGGTGAGTGGGATGACGGAACCAAGGGTAGCAAGGGTAACAGAAATTATTTCAGGTTCTGCTAAGGGGTTCGATGATGCGGTCAAAATCGGGTTTGCAAGAGCAACAAAGACCTTAAGAGGGATCACAGGACTTCGGGTTGTTGATTTCCGAGTGGCTGTGGAGAATTCAAAGATCACTGAATATCGTGTAAGAATGGAGGTCATCTTCGTCCTCGAAACATAAAGGGATCATTCCTCTAAAAAAAGGCCCTATCCTTTTTTGAGTAGAATCGACTCATCCGGGATAGGGCCTCTTTTTTACGAAACTGACTTCGTAACCCTAATGGATCACTCTTTTCGATTGCTCAGAATTTCTATTTCAATCGGAGCTTTTCCTTAATGACTTTCAATAACTCCTCCTGATGAACAGTCGCTGTTCCCACCTTTCCAACCACAATGCCGGCCGCATGATTGGCCAGCTCCGCCGCCCTTCTGATACTCGCCCCTGCCCCCAGTGCAAGGGCCATCGTTCCGATCACCGTATCGCCGGCGCCGGTCACATCATAAACCTCTTTTGCCTCGGTCGGCACAAGAAGAGGCTTCCGGTCGGGTTCAAAGATGGCCATCC
>DYHU01000548.1 GCA_020724025.1 Syntrophorhabdus sp.
CGCCCATCTTCGGGAAAAACTTCAATGTCCAGTCGAGCCTTTGGCTCGCCTGTCCTCTGCGTTTTTCCCGCGCCCCGTTATGCGTCATTGTTTGGCGGCAGCTAGTTTTACCATTTCATCTTAACCGACATTCATGGATTACATTCTGGCAATCGCAACCATTCTCGGTGGCCTCTCGGCCGCATGGTACTTCTGGGACAAGTTCAAATCGAGGAAAAACGCCACTATGCAAGAACCTGTTACTGTTAGCACTCAGCAGCCCGAAATTACAGGCGAAGATTCATCTGTCCGCAGAATGATTGAGGAATACCATCATCTCACGATACACGAAGTCAAGTCGCCCGGTATCATTTGGTTTGATCTTGCTTCCACTGGACGTGATACTGAATTCGCTGTACTCTATTCAACAGAAAGCCATGAAATACTCGATGTTTTCACGACTCGACAATCAGGCTTTGAGAATCTTTTCCATCGCGTTCGTATCGACGAAGAGCTCATGCCTGCGTTCATAGTCATGGACGGGCACCCTTACTTCATTTGTGCATCGCGAGCCGGTTCGGGTGGTTTCTTGGATCTCGAACTGTACACATATGACGGCATCGGCAAACTCTCTCAAGTATATCACGTAGGCCAACTCTTTCAAGGCGACTTCTGGATTACTGATTCCAGGCTTTTCATCGCAGGCGGTAATCAACGATTCGAACTCCGCAAGGAAGACGGCTCTTTCATTCTCGTGCCATACGACAAGAATCTGGCATTGCAGCTCTCCACAGGTACTCATGTGCTTTCGATCGTGCCTTTGGGCGACCACTTGGTCATCAATTATGACGGTGGCCAGATCTCCTTCGCATCTGAAGAATTGTCATACCGCTCAACTGTCCCCATCAAGGTGCAGTTGGAAGAGCTGATCGTAGTCGATGACAACCTCGTCGAAACTGGGCCGCAGTCAATTCGCGTTCTCGTAGATGGAACGACTTTCAATTTTCATCGGCACTTCTTCTATTCGATCCAGCCGACACGTCGAGGTTTCTCGCACATTCAGATCTCCCATAACTATGGAGACTGGTATTTCATCGATGTGGCGATTGAATAGGGATGCTTGTGGCTGCCAAACGACGAACGCATAACAAGCCGCAACACGGCGCTCACTCTCTTTATGCGCCAGGCCAGAACACAGTTCGGCTTTATGAAATGAGCTCGCTCAACGGTTTTTGGTGTCATTTGATAGGCGCAGGTTGAGCAAGGTCAAATCTTAGGTCACCAAAAACCGCTGCGTGTTGCGGCGGAACGTTTAGCGGAAATACCCTGCAATTTGTATATTAAAGCGAGGATATTATATTATCAATACATGCGAAGGATATGTTGAAAGCGAAGTATTCCAGAAGAATGGGTTTGGTGAACAATTGGTGAGCCCGATTGGAACGATACTGGCAAAAATAACAATATTCATTATTTCAAAAGCATCGATGAATATGAGAAACGAATTCTACATGGTGTAGTCAACCCCCAAGTTTCACCTCAAAAGGTGTCAACATATGTTTTGACCGTGGAGAAAGGAATCAAAAATGAGACTTAAAATAAGCAAAGAAGATGACTCACTTTATTTTTGATTAGATGAGTCCTCAATCGTCGAGTCGGAAGAAGTACAACCTGACATCGTATTGGATTTCAATGCAGAGGGCAAAGTCGTAGGGATTGAAATCCT
>DYHU01000121.1 GCA_020724025.1 Syntrophorhabdus sp.
GCAGGAATGACTACTATCACTTAATGAATGAAAATGTCATTCCCGTGAAACTTGTCCTCGAAGGCATTAATCGGGGAACGGGAATCCAGAAGGGTTTATCTTTAAAAATAGTATTAAGAATCGCTCAATTTAATGTCTACTTTCCACCTTCTTCAATAAAGGTCCCCATCTTTCTAAATTTCTCATATCGATTCATTAAGAGGGAATCCATTCCCATCTTCTCCAATTCCATCAGGTGGCTTTCCAATGCCCCTTTTAAACGGTTTGCCATCCTCCCGGGGTCCCGATGGGCCCCGCCCAGAGGTTCATCAATCACCTCGTCGATGACCCCAAATCGAAAGAGATCAGGGGCGGTCAATTTAAGGGAATCCGCTGCCATGGCTTTGCCTTTCTCGCCGTCTTTCCAGAGGATGGCCGCACATCCCTCCGGAGAGATGACGGAATAGATCGAATACTCCAGCATTAATATTCGGTCCCCCACTCCGATGGCAAGAGCGCCTCCGCTCCCCCCTTCTCCGATGACGATGGTGAGGATCGGTGTCCGAAGCATCGCCATCATTTTGAGATTCCGGGCAATGGCTTCCGCCTGTCCCCTCTCCTCGGCCCCGACTCCCGGAAAAGCGCCGGGTGTGTCGATCATGGTGATGATCGGTTTTTGAAACACCTCCGCCATTCTCATCAGCCTCAATGCCTTCCGGTATCCCTCCGGATGAGGCATTCCGAAGTTTCGGTGTGCCATCTCCTTCACGTCGGCCCCCTTCTGGTGAGCCACCACGATGACCGGCCTTTCATTAAGCCTGGCCACTCCTCCGATGATGGCCGGGTCATCCCCGTAATTTCGGTCTCCGTGCAGTTCAATAAAATCTTTAAAGATTGATTGAATATAATAGGATGCCTTGGGCCGGTCGATATGCCGGGCCAACTGCGTAACCTGCCAGCCCGTCAGGCTCGAAAAAATCTCTTTCCGCAACCGATGAAGCTTCTCTTCCAGGTTCTTGATCTGTTCGTCGAAATGGAGATGACTCCCTTTGGAAAATCTCTTTAAATGTTCGATCTCGCTTTCCAGTTCGACGAGTGGTTTCTCAAAATCGAGATAATGTTTGACCATCTTCTAACCCCATTCGAAAGAGAGGTGTGGAGAGGAGAATAGCGTTTTGATTCGAGACTGAAAAACCGGAGAGGGATCGACCCGGTACTCATCGGAGAAGGCGATCACGGTCTCCTGTTTTTCTCCATTGGTGATATGGAGGAATATCCGGCAGGATCCCTTATGGGCAAGGATCGTCTCCTTCAATTCGGCGAGACCCGTCCGCGTTAAAGAGGAGTGAGGGATCTTTAAATGAAAGGACTGGAGAGGAGAGGAGGTCAATCCAGCAAGGGATCCCACCTCCGTCGCTTTGATCTTGATACGGTCCTCGGAGAGGTCGAGACTCCCCCGGACCAGGAGAGGATCTCCACCCCGGAGGCAATGGGAAGCACTCTTAAATACTTCCGGGAAAAGAATGACCTCTACAAATCCCTTCATGTCCTCAAGGTTTAAAAAGGCCATCCGGTCCCCTTTTTTGGTGACGATCTCCTTCAGACTGCTGACCAGGCCACAGATCTTCACCTCCTGGCCATTCTGCAACCGGAGCAGGGTGGAGGTATCTTCATCCGACCATCTTTTGATCTCCTCCTGATAAGCCGACAGGGGGTGTCTGGAGATGTAAAATCCGATCGTCTCTTTTTCAAAAAGGATCAACTGGCTTTCCGGAAACTCCTCGATTCCAGGATAGGACTCCTCTTTCTCTCCCGGAGATGCTTCCCACATGCTCATCTGGGTCGCATCCCTCTTCCGCTGGGCCCCCTGCGATCGCTCCAGGGTCTCCTCCAGAACAGCCAGCATCTGGGAGCGATGGGCCCTTGAGAAATCGAAGGCGCCGCATTTGATCAGACTTTCGATCACCCGGCGATTCACCTTTCTCAGATCGACCCTCCGACAGAAATCGTAAAGGGACAGAAATCTTCCCTTCTCCTCCTTCTCTTTGAGGATGGCCTCAATGGCGGCATCCCCCACATTCTTGACCGCAGCCAGTCCGAACCGAATCTGATTTCCCACCACGGTAAAATCCCTGTGACTCTCATTGATGTCCGGAGGCAGGATGGGAATCGACATCTCGCGACACTCTGCAATATACCTCACCATCTTATCGGCGTTCTGGACCTCGCTCGTCAGCAGGGCGGCCATGAATTCGATCGGATAGCGGGTCTTCAAATAGGCGGTCTGGTAGGCGATGAGAGCATAGGCCGCGCTGTGTGATTTATTGAAGCCGTACCGGCCAAAGGTCTCCATCTGCTCAAAGATCTTCTCGGCCTTCTTGGGAGAGATCCGGTTCTTTTTCGATCCCTCCAAAAACCTCTCCTTCTGCTTCTCCATCTCTGCGGGGTCCTTCTTGGCCATGGCCCTCCGCAAGTTATCCGCATCTTCGAGCGTAAAACTGGCAAGGCTGCTCGCAATGCGCATCACCTGTTCCTGATAGACGATGACCCCATAGGTGTCGCTCAGAATCCCTTCGAGAGCCGGGACTTCATAGGAGATGGCCACCTTCCCATGCTTTCGTTTGACAAACTCCTCCACCATCCCGCTGTCGAGAGGGCCTGGCCGGTAGAGGGCGACCAGGGCGATGATGTCTTTAAAGCTCTCAGGTTTGAGTTTGGTCAATAAATCTCTCATCCCGGAACTCTCCAGCTGGAAGATGCCGAGATTGGATCCGGCCCCAAGTGATGCAAACACCTCGGGGTCATTGAGAGGAATCTCTGAGAGTTCAACCTTAATTCCCCGGTTCATCTCAATGAGCTCAATGGCATGATTCATCATCGTCAGGGTCTTGAGCCCCAAAAAATCGAATTTGACCAATCCGATGGCCTCCACCTCTTTCATCGCATACTGTGTGACGACCTCACCGTCCTGCCCGCGGTAGAGGGGAAGGTAATCCATCAAAGGCCGGTTCGAGATGACGACTCCTGCCGCATGGGTGGAGGCATGACGGGTTAGCCCTTCGAGTGATCTGGCAATCTTAAAAAGGGAGGCGATCTTCGAATCTTTCTGGATCATCTCCTTCAATTGAACCTCTTTTTCCAGAGCCTCCGCAAGACTGATATTTAGGGCGCCGGGGATGAGTTTTGCAATCCGGTCCACTTCGGCATAGGGAATTTCCATCACCCGGCCCACATCCCGTAGCACTGCCCTTGCCTGCATCTTGCCGAAGGTGATGATCTGGGCGACATTCTCCTTTCCGTACTTATCCATCACATACTGGATCACCTCATCCCTTCCCTCCATACAGAAATCGACATCCACATCCGGCATACTGCTCTTTCGACCCGGATTCAAAAACCTTTCGAAGATGAGGTCATATTCGATGGGGTCCAGATCCGTGATGTTGAGCGCATAGGCGACCAGGCTTCCGGCCACTGAACCTCTCCCCGGCCCAACCGGAATTCCTTTCTTTTTGGCATAATGGATGAAATCGGCCACAATTAAAAAATATCCAGGATATCCCATGGACTTGATGATCTTCAATTCCTCTTCGAGACGACTACGGTATCGCAAGGCCCGTTCCGGGAAATCCTTTTCATTCCGATAGGGCCAAAGTCTTTTTTCGAGCCCTTCCCGTGCAAGCCTTTCGAGATGGCTGTCCAGCGACTCCCCGGAAGGGACGGTGATTCGCGGAATATGCTTCTCGTCAAACTTCAACTCCAGGTTACATTCCTCTGCGATCTCCATCGTGTGGACAATGGCCTCCGGAGCGTCTCTGAAAAGGTCCATCATCTCCTGAGGGGATCTGAAATAGAATTCATCCGAAGAAAATCTCATGCGGTCGCTATCGTTGAGGGTCTTGCCGGTCTGGATGCAGAGCAGAATCTCATGGGCCCGGGCATCTTCACGGTGGAGATAATGACAATCATTGGTCGCCACCACAGGGAGGAAAAGCTCACGGCCGATCTCGAGGAGCCGTTCATTGACCAGGCCCTGGTTCTCAACGCCATTCTTCTGGAGTTCAATGAAAAACCGACGATCCTCGAAGATTCTTCGATATTCCTCTGCGACCTGGAGGGCTTTTTTCATCTCTCCCCGACCGGCCAGGATGGCAATCTCTCCTTTAAGGCATCCGCTGAGGCAGATCAACCCCTCGTGATATTTGCTCAGAAGTTCCTTATCAACCCTCGGCTTATAGTAAAATCCCTCGAGATGGGCAAGACTGATCAGTTTGATGAGGTTGAAATAGCCTGTCCGATTTTTAACCAGAAGGGTTAGATGAAAGGCTCCCTCTCCCCTCTCCGCCGCCGTCGTCTTCTTCTCGAACCGGCTTCCGGGAGCCACATAAAGCTCACATCCCACGATGGGTTTGATCCCGTGTTTGATAGCCGTCTGGTAAAATTCGATGGCTCCGAACATATTCCCATGATCGGTCAGCGCCACGGTATCCATCCGGTGCTTCCTCGCTAAATCAAAGACCTCATCAAACCGGATGGCGCCGTCCAGCAGGCTGTACTGGCTATGAAGATGGAGATGGACAAACTCGGTGTGCGGCATAGGGATTAACCGACGGAATAATGGAATGATGGAATAATGGAATAATGGGTTGAGGAGGCATGACGCCTCCCTTGGAATAAATTCGATTTGATTATTTCTCTATCCATATTTTGCCCACTACTCCAATATCCCATTACTCCTGATAATGGCTTGACTCCAAAGTATTATTGCACACGATAAATCGTAGCCGCTCCGACGTTCGCCGGAGGGAAATAGGCACGATTCATTATTCCTTTTTTCTTTTTTTTCCCAATATTCCAATATTCCATTATTCCAGTTCTTTTTAGTTTACTCCCACTCAATCGTGCTGGGCGGTTTGGAACTGATATCATACACCACTCGATTTACTTTCTTCACCTCATTGATGATCCGGTTGGCCATCTGTTCCAGGATGCGATAGGGCAGCCTCACCCAATCTGCGGTCATGCCATCCTGGCTTTCCACGATCCGCAAGGCGACCACATTCTCATAGGTCCGGAAATCACCCATGACGCCCACGGTCTTGACGGGGAGCAGAACCGCAAAGCATTGCCAGACCCGGTCCAGTAGATCGTTCTTCCTCATCTCTTCCATGACGATCTCATCCGCATCCCTCAAAATCTCCAGTCTTTCCTTATTGACCTCTCCGATGATTCGGATGGCAAGTCCCGGCCCTGGAAAGGGCTGGCGGTGGATCACCTCTGAGGGAAGACCCAGCTCCCTGCCCAGCTCTCTCACCTCATCCTTAAACAATTCTCGCAAGGGTTCCACCAGTCTCAATTTCATCTTCTCCGGTAATCCCCCCACATTATGGTGGCTTTTGATCGTGGCGGAGGGTCCTTTCCATGAGATGCTTTCAATCACATCGGGATAGAGGGTTCCCTGAGCCAGATATTTCACTCCGCCGATCTTCCTCGCCTCTTTTTCGAAAACACCAATAAACTCCCTCCCGATCTTCTTCCTCTTCTCTTCCGGGTCGGTCACCCCCTTCAACCGTTTCAGAAAATGTTCTTCGGCGTCCACATAGATGAGAGGAATATTAAAATGGTGGTTGAAGAGGTCGACGACCTGCGAAGCCTCATTTCGCCTCAACAGTCCATTATTCACAAAGATGCATTTTAAGCGATCGCCGATCACCCGATGGAGGAGAAGAGCGACCACCGTGGAATCGACCCCTCCGCTCAGGCCGCAGATCACCTTTCCCGAACCGATCCTTTTTTTCAGCTCACCCGTCGTCTCCTCCATAAAAGACCGCATGTCCCAGAGATGTTGACAGTCGCAAATATGGAAGAGAAAATTCCGGATGAGGTCGATCCCTTTCCGGGTATGGACCACCTCCGGATGAAACTGAAGCCCGTAAATCCTTCTCCGGCGATCTTCGACGGCGGCAAAGGGGGTATTGCTGGAATGGGCGACCGTATGGAACCCCTGAGGCAACCGCCGGATCTGGTCTCCATGGCTCATCCATACCTGAAGCGAACTTCCTTTTTCCCCGATCCCTTTAAATAGTCTTCCGCCGCGGTCGATGATCAACCTAACTTTTCCGTATTCTCTCTTCTCCGAATGGGCGACCTCCCCTCCTAACAGGTTGCCGATCAATTGCATTCCATAACAGATCCCCAAAATGGGAATCCCCATGTGCAGGAGTCGGGGATCGCAACAAGGGGCTCCTGATTCATAAACGCTGGAAGGTCCTCCCGAGAGGATGATCCCCTTCGGTGAGAGTCCATTGATCCTCTCCAGAGGAAAGTCGTAGGGTTGAATCTCGCTATAGATCCGGCATTCCCTCACGCGACGGGCGATCAACTGGGTATATTGGGAGCCAAAATCGAGTATGAGTACCTTATCGAAGATTGAAGATCTATCCATTCTTTTCCTTCGGGATCATGGGATGAGAGAGGAATGTGATAAACGGAAATGGCTTGCTTCAATGTTTCAAAATATATTTCCCATCTTTCAACTCATACTGATAGGAGACGCCTTTACGGTAGAAGAGGTCGCCCTTCCGGAGGAGCTGGACCGTGACCAGTTCCTCCAGTTTTTGGGGATAGGCCCCTTTCTCCAGATAGAATATTTCCAGTGCGCTCTTGATCCGGTCGAGTTGAGCTCGATGGACGAAAAGGGCGGGCGCTTCGATATTGACCCGTTCGATCTTCGAATCCCAGAAGAGACGTAAAAAATTTGGCTTAAAGTAGATCAGCAGGAGAAAGATAAAGATCAAAAAGGCCCCGTAATAGACGAAGGCCAGCGCCTCCCTCAAATTGATCATCCTCACCTTCTTGACGAGGCTTGGGGTGCGGATCCCCGCGACCTCGATCAATCCCATCTCCATGAGATTGAGTAAGATCTCGCTGGTGTTGAACTTTCCCAGGAGGCACCGGTCGATGATTTCCTGGACGGTTCGGGTCCCATCGACCAGGTTGTGGATCAACTCCTGCTCCGAAATCAACTTTTCCCTCATCAGGCTCTGAGGAGAGAGAACGCCCGCTGATTTCTCCTCTCCCCCCAGCGGTTTTCGAAAGACCAGGTGGGGGGAAAAGATCTTCTTTTCAATCTCCGACCACTCATCCACCATCCGGAGGATGTTCAACAGGACCTGCTCGGTGCTGAGGGCAAAGGGGATCTTCTTATAACTTTCCACCAGTTTGAGATCAAAATTGAAGGTCCCATCCTCCCACCAGAAAAGATCGTAGATGGTCTCATAGATCTGGGTCGTGATCACCTTCAGGATGTCATCTTTCGTCAACAATCCAAGCTCGACGAGAATCTCTCCTATATATTTAAGCGTCTCTTTTTGAACCTTCAGCACTCTTTCGAGCTGTTCGTCGGTGATCAACTGGGCCTTGACCAGGATCTCGCCGATGAGGTCTTTCTTTCCCCGGTAATTGGAGTAGACATGGACGATCATTCCGTCGACAAAAGAGATCTCGACCAGACTCTTTCCCCGGCGTATCTTCAAGACCCCTGTTTTGAGCTGCTGTCCGATAAGCTGGATGATCTCTGTAATGCTGAAGTCTTTCAGCGTCCCTTGAAGAGCCATTGATTTCTCTCCTTATTTGGGGATCTCGAACTCCGGTTTTAGGCGCCGGACCCGTCGATAGTAGAGAAAACAGAACAGGATGAAAAGACCTCCCCAGAAAAAGAGGCCCCACCAGGAAAATGGCGACCGCAGGTCCAACTCCGGGAGAATCCCGCTCCAGAAGACAAACCTCAGGATGAAGATGAAAAAAAGGGAGAGAAGCAGGAGGCCCTTTAACGGATGGCCCCTCCAGATCTCGCCGAATCCGATAAGAAAGTAGGAAAGAAATTTTCCGGTAAAATGGTCCTGCTTTTGAAAGGCATTGGCCTGGAGGGACTTCTTCTCCGTGATCTTGGGATGGAGCTTCTCCTTCTGGACAAAAAGCCGGTAGCAGTTAAAGCAGACGAATTCCTGCTCGGGGGTTTCCGAGGCGCTTAAATAGAACCGATGGGTGGCGCTCCCGCACATGGGACACCGGGTCAAGAAACGCTTTGCACGGGTATACCTCGACATCCCAACGAGAAAGGCCAGAAAGAGGATCGGCGCCAGAAGGGGAAGGGCCGAAGGAATCCCCTCAAACCAGGCCTTAAAGAGGCGGAACAATAATCCCTCCCTTCCGATATACTGGTCCAGAAATCTACTCCAGAGCATCCGGGGGGTCAGGGTTTCATCGATCACCAGCCGGTTCATGTTGGAAGAATCGATCGCGGAATAGTACTGGATCAGTCCGGGATCGAGTTGCCTGGCCTTCTGGAAGGCCCTGTCCGACTTTCCTGAGAGAAACGTCTCCTGGAAATAGGCGCGATAGAGATTGTAGTGATAGGCTCCTTTCTCCGGGTTGAGTTCGACCGCCCGTTGATAGGAGGCAATGGCCATTTGGATTTGCTTCTGGGCCAGATAGACATTCCCCAGATTGGAATAGGCTTCGCTCAAGCTTGGATCGCGATCGATCGCCCTCCGATAAAAGTCTTCGGCCTGGGAGTAGCGCCCCTGCCTCTTCTCAATCAGACCCAGGGTGAAGAGGACTTGGGGGTCGTCGGAATGGGAGAGGGACCAGGCCTTCAATTTCTCCTCTGTCCCCTTGTCCCAGTTTTCATGGTTTGACTCATTCATCTCCAGGATGATATCCGAAGCAGGGCCGTTTAAAAAAGAGGTGGAGGTGCGGAGGAAGAACGGAAGATAGACTAAAACGATCAGAAAGACCACGACGAATTGCCTTTCCCTGGACGGCACATAGCCCCATAACAGAATGGACCAGAAGAGAATCGCCCACGAGATATCAAGCCGGAGGAAAAAGGGAACGAAAAGGATGAAGACCTTCAGTCCGTTGACAAAGAGATTGGAGACCTCATGGGTTAGATTTCTCCGGATGTCATAGAAATAGAGGGAGAAGTATTTCCAGAGGATGACAATCCCAAAAATGATGAAGGCCAAAAGGATGGCGTTGGAGAGAATATAGAAGACATGGTAAACGAGGTTGAGGGAAGCCGGGTAATGGCTGAATGTGGTCCTATATCCCTTAACGATTTCAGGAAGAATCTCGTCGAGCTGAAACGGTTTCTGCTGCCAGCGAGCCCTGGCCAGTTCAAAGTAGGGCTGGGGGAGGTCGGGCGAAAATCGGTTGGCATAGGTCGCCAGTTCAATGGCCCTATCTGACTGGCCTGTCCCTCTGGCCTTTTGGGCTTCCCTGATCAGTAATAAAGAAAGAGTGGAAAGATTCCGGATCCCCCTGTCCAATTTCAGTTGGTAAAGTTGATCCAGATCCTTCTTTTCAAACGAAAGAGGTTTCCTTTCCGCTATCTTCGATTTGATGACTCCCACCCCTTTGAGATCCAGGGCCTGTTCAACCGAAGAGGAACTTTCTGTGGAAAAGAATTCCTTTGATAACGGAAGAGTCTCCCTTCGGGTTAGAAAGCCGAGATAGTAAAGCAGGGAGAGGATGATGACGAGGAAGATCAAAATGGTTTTTTTCTTCAAGGCGCCCCCTTCCCCTTTTCTACTCCAGTCGATAATTCGGAGCTTCTTTGGTGATGATGACATCGTGGACATGGCTCTCTTTCAATCCGGAGGAGGTGATCCGGATGAATCGGGCCTTTTGTCGCATCTCCTCAATATCCCTGGCGCCCATATATCCCATACCCGCCTTGAGCCCGCCGATGAGCTGTTGGATGCAGAAAGAGAGGGCTCCTCGATAGGGAACTCTTCCCTCTATTCCTTCGGGAACGAGTTTCGTTTCGCTCTCCACATCCGCCTGCATATACCGATCCTTGCTCCCCTCCTTCATCGCCTCCAGGGAACCCATGCCTCGATAAACCTTATAGCTTCGCCCTTGATAGAGAACAATTTCGCCAGGGCTTTCGTCTGCGCCGGCGAAGAGGTTTCCAATCATCACCGAATGGGCTCCTGCCGCAAGGGCCTTGGTGATGTCCCCGGAGAACTTAATGCCCCCATCGGCAATGATGGGCACTTCATACTTCTTTGAGACCTCGGCAACCTCCAGAATCGCGGAGAGCTGTGGAACACCCACTCCTGCGACGATTCGCGTGGTGCAGATCGACCCTGGCCCCACCCCGACCTTGACGCCGTCAACCCCCGCCTTGATCAGATCGAGCATCCCCTCTTTGGTAGCGATGTTTCCACCGATCAGCTGACAATTCGGGAAATTCTTTTTTGTGTCACGGATCGCCTCCAGGACATCCTTTGTATGGCCATGGGCCGTATCGATGACCAGAACATCGAGCCCCGCCTGGATGAGCGCTTCTGTCCTCTGTTCTCTGTCCTTTCCCGGCCCCATCGCCGCTCCCACTCGAAGCCGGCCATGAGAATCTTTGCATGAGTTGGGGTATTTTCTCATCTTTTCGATGTCTTTGATCGTAATCAGACCTTTCAGGTTGTTATGCTCATCGACGACCAGTAATTTCTCGATCCTGTTCTTATGGAGGATCTCCTTGGCCTGCTCGAGCGTTGTTCCCACAGGCACGGTGATGAGCCGGTCCTTGGTCATCACCGTCGAAATCTTTTCGTCCAGCCTCTTCTCAAACCGGAGATCCCGGTTGGTGAGGAT
>DYHU01000122.1 GCA_020724025.1 Syntrophorhabdus sp.
ATTTCGAGTACCTTTTCACTTTCTCCCAAAATAATTACACTTGTTTAGAGACTAGAGTAAGAGTAATACAGGTAAGAATAGAAAGGAGGGTGGCCCATGAAGATCACATCAAAAGGGCAGGTCACGATTCCCATTGAGATCAGAGAAAAGATGGGATTTCTTCCTGATACAGAAGTTGAATTCATCATTTCAGGAAATACCGTCCTGCTGAAGAAGGCCAAGTCTCAATCCAAACGCAGCCGGGATCTTATTGCTCGTATGCGTGGGAAAGCAACCGTTAAAATGACTACGGACGAGATTATGGCCCTGACACGGGGATAGATCATGGATATTGTTGTGGATAGCAACGTTATTCTGGACATCGTGACGGAAGACAAAATGCTTTCTTCACTACCGGAAAAGAGGAGGGGGTAAGCGTTCACCACTCCCCGATTTTTTCATAGGAGCACATGCCGCCGTACTCGGAATTCCCCTGTTAACAAGGGATGCTTCCCGATACCGAACGTATTTCCCGAAATTGAGATTAATCACGCCCTGAAAAAAATAGGGACAGCGTCTGTGTCCCTTTTTTATTCCTAAATCCATAGGAAGCAGTCAACATGGATCAAAATTGAAAAGAGACTTCTCTCCCTCCGGTTTTAAAGCGGGGAGACAATTTTGAAGACCCGAAAATCGGAAGCTTCTCCTGTGTTGATTGTGAATTTTAATCCCTGGTTACATACATGGGGAACATTCGCTCAACCGGCAATATCACAACTCCCTTAAGGTCACTGCGATAAGCAATGCTGTACGGCTCAACATAAAGCCAGATACAAGGAGCATCATCCCAGAGTAATTCCGCCGCCTTCTCATAGAGTTCTCTTCGTTTTGCAGGATCCAGGATCCCACGCGCCATTCCTACCAACCTGTCAAACTCTGGATTTGTATAGAATGTCGCCCCCAGACTTCTGGGTGGATGAGCGGATGAGCTGAATAACATCAGCAGTGCAATGTCAGCGTCATGATAGGGAGGCCCCCAACCTCCAAGGTAAAGCTCGATTTCGGTTTTATCCAATGGTTTTGTCAACATGGCCATGATGGTAGGCCAATCATAGACCTGCACTTCTGTTTTTACTCCTATATCCTGGAGATAAGCCCGAACCGCTTCAACAACCTGTTTATCGAAAGCAAAACGACCGACAGGCGTAATCATCTTAATGACAGCATCCCGAGGAAAGTTAGCTTCTTTAAGTAAAGTTTTTGCCTTCTCCGGATCATAGTTATACTGTTTTTTCATGGGGGCATAGCCAAAAAGTACCGGAGACATGGGAGCATCCATGGGTTTGACGACACCAAACATGAGCTTTTGGGCGATGGCGTGTTTGTCCACAGCGTAATTAAAAGCTTGGCGTACCCGTTTATCTCTTGTGTGCCCCTTTTGAGTATTCATCCCTACGAAGATCGTCCGGGGGCTCGGTGGTCTGGCAACCTTGATCTTGGGATCAGACTCGAGAGATGAAATATCCGCCGGTGTGGGTGA
Organism: Syntrophorhabdus sp.; assembly: GCA_020724025.1. The sequence goes on from DYHU01000122.1 coordinate 1,520, forward strand.
GTAGGCAAAATCTAAGTCTCCGGTTCGTAGCATGGCGACACGGGTCAGGGAATCAGGTATGATCATATAAACCAACTTCTCCACGGTGGGCTTCTTACCCCAGTAGTTCTCATTACGCACTAAAACAATCCTTTCTCCCTTAACCCATTCGGCTAATTTATAAGGGCCAGCCCCGACAGGATTTCGTCGTAACTTGTCTGCGTCGTATTCCTCTAAAATTTTCTGGGGAAGTGGTTGGATCAGAAAGAGAACCGAATCAAAGGGGGCATAAGGTTCCTTTAGATGAACCTTAAATGTGTAATCATCAATTACGGTGGTCTCTTTTATCATCGAAAAGAAGACACGAAGGGGCACTCTGATCTTTGGGTTCAATAATGCATCGATGTGGAGTTTTAAGGCATGAGAAGTTAAAGGGGACCCATCCGAAAACTTGATCCCTTTCTTTAATCTTACAGTCCATGTCAGGCCATCTTCGGATACAGAATAATTCTGTGCCAGATGGGGAACGACTTTACCTTCAGGGGTGATCGTGGTGAGTGAATCATGGATCAATTGGTAGATGTTATGGTGCAAAGCTGTGGTGGTCTCAATTGGATTGAGCGTATCGGCATCGACCCCGATTCCTATTTTTAAGACTTTTATTTCTTTGCCATCTGCTGGTTCTGGTATGAATCCAGAAGAAAGCGCAAGGATGATACCCCAGAATATAATGATCTCCTTCATCCTTGTTTTTCGCTTTAACATAAGTCCCCCTTCATCTAAGTGGCTCTTACCTTGAAAATAACCCGATTCTTCCCCCTCTCTCCTGGCGGGAGAGGGCGGGGGTGAGGGGGCATACCATGTCCACCCCCACCTCAATCCTCCCCTGTCAAGGGGGAGGATAACGTTTGGTAATTTTCCTTGTTCGAGGGTGACAACTCCGTCATAAAGTGAATGGCAGATTCTGGGAATAAGGTTAGACGAAAAGGGGGATAAAGTAAAGTTGTAAGTTGTAAATTGGGGACAGGTTCTCATTTATCAAAATGTGAACCCGTCCCCAATTTCGATTAATTCCTATTTTTTTTCTGTCGGGTAATTAGCTTTAAGCCATTCTTCCCAACCTCCCTTGAGGACATATACTTTAGTATATCCTTCATTTCGGTGATCTTCTATGAGATGTTTTACGTTAAGCGCACTTCTCTCTTCGTTGGTTGAAGCGGAATAATGAAAACCCCCTCATTTCCTGGTAAACGTTACTCTTGATTTCTCACCATCGTTGATTATCATCTTATTCCCATCCTCACTGATTTGGCCCTTGGAATCCAAAGGGCCCATGCCTGACATTATTTGAACTTTCTTAAAACCATTCTTATCGAGCTCCCCTCGTATTGACTCCCTACCCTTTGGATTCCAAGGATCATCTATCATTCTAATACCTACAAAAGAACTACCCGTTTGCGTTATCTTCACGATTTGCGGATAGGAACCATACTGGCTCCAGAGTCCATAGTTTTCTATAAATACGTCCCATTCTCCATTTAAGTCCCAAACCACCTCACCATTCGGAAGTGTAATAGTCTTCTTTGATCCTTTCTCTGCCTTCTGGGCGTACGCCACATAAAGGAGGGAAAGCATGGCAATCAATACTATCAGCAATATACCAATCCTTCTCAACATATCTCATCACGCTCCTTTCTCAATAATCTAAAAGTTAAAAACTAAGCATAGCTCCATGTGACCTTAACGATGTCACCCTTAGCAGCCCGGCGCTCTTCCAGAACCGAAAGCCTAAAGAAGTGACAGTAGATGTGAAATGCAAGGTCAGGCATAACCACTCATTACGTTCACAAAATACACGTCCCACCCACGCCTATCGTTGCGGACGCCGGTGCGACAAAAGCCATGGCACGAGATCAGGCTCCGAGTACGCCCTGTCCCACGAATTGTGCGCCACGCCATCATACTCCGTGTATTTTACGTCGACCCCTGACGTTTTCAGTGTTTGGAACATCCTTCGTGACTCGTCGGGGGATACCATGACGTCGGCGGATCCGTGGAAGATCCAGACTGCCACCTTTGATATCTGGGATGCGACAGCCGTGTACGGATCTGGGGATTCGGCGAACGGATTTGCTCTCAAAAGACCAGCCTTGCGCTCCGCCGGTAGGTCAGGCCGCGGGAACGCGACAAACCCACAGATCGGAATGATCGCCGCAAACTTACCGGGAGCACGCGTTGCGACATACCATGTCCCGTGGCCGCCCATGGAGATCCCGGTGAGATAAACCCTTTCTGGGTCGCCGTTGAATTCCTCGATTGTCTTGTCCAATGCTTTAATCGCCAGGGTTGCCATCTCGCCCGTCCAGATCTGGTCGCGACGTACCTGGGGGAAAACAACGATGAATGGAAACCGCTTACGATCCTGGCGAATCGCTGGGCCCAGGCCAACTTGAGTTTGGAGGAGCCCATCCTCTCCCCGTTCCCCAACGCTATGCAGGAAAAGGATCACTGGGTGGAGCTTGCCTTGGGCGTAGTTGGCTGGGACGTATACCTGATAGCGATAGTTAACTCCGCCCAGTGTGACCTCCCGGTCAAGAAAGCCGGTCTCGATTCGTTGGGCCGAGGCCGCAGTAAACGCGAGCCCGAGGAGGAACATAAACAAAGGAACCGTTTTTTTCCACATCATCGCGCGTTTCATCATGACACCTCCTCTTAATTTATCCTGATACTTTCTCAGGGATGCTTTCCATATTTTCACTTACTACCCAAGTGGGGATAGGTTGGGGGTGATGAATTTGATACGGGTTTACCACCCAGAAATATGGAAGTGTCTCTCATTCTCATTTCTTTAATTCATAGGTTCCTGTGACCCGGGCGCAGCCCTGGGTTGTGCCTGGCACGATCGGTTTGCCGCTGGTAATTGGTTTTGTTACGCAATTACCCGTTATCCCTTTAAATTTTCCGGTGCCATGAAGAAACGGTGCCGTACCGCCCTCAGGGCCATAGGTTGCCTCAACCACAAAATAGTCCCCATCGGGAGCCATAAATTTACAATTCGTGGTGCCATACCTTTTTCCACCCATTACCTTAAAAAGACCCACGCAATGGTAAGTCATATTATCGAAAATCTTACTATCAAGATTGTCCCGGGTGATTCCTTTTACATCCGTGGTCATGATGGTCAACTCTTCGGTCGATATCAAAACATTGGTCGTTCCGGAACTGCAGTTTGTGATGTCCATAGACTCAGCCTGGGCCACCGGAATGAACATGACCGAACCTAAAATTATGGCAACCGCCCCCTTCCACCATCTTTTGATTAAATTCATCGCACACCTCCTTGTTGTAAATTTTTTTAATGGTCCCTGTTTTTTAGCTGAACTTCCGTTTAGCCCTTAAACCTTCAACCTTTATCCTTTGACCTTTTTCTAGTGATCACCTCCTTTCCTTGTTAACGGCCTTCTGCCCGAAAAACTTTTCCCCCTTACCACCCACCCTTTTTCGCCGGGGGAGAGGGTTAATCGAAGCCTGTTTTTTAAGGCCTTTTAGAGAGTTCAAGATGTCCCAGAGTTCGTCATAATTAGTAAAGGCCTTCCTTCCTTTTTCTCCTACCTCTTCAACAAGTCCGACAAGACTGCGAGGTTTGCCTTTTTTGTAACGATAGATACGAAGGATATAGGTTTTCATGACAATCGCATAGAGCAGAGGGCATGGCGCATGGCGTAATTAAATCTCCTTTTTTTAGAAAGGTTAGTATCACAGAAGGGATAACAGATAGGTAACAGATTCATAAAAAATAGATGGGGAGATAAGGGGATAGAGTGGAGCAAAGAATATGGTGATAGGGAGATTGGGAGATGAGGAGGTGGGGAGAAAAGAGACTGGAACTATTGAGAATTACTGAAGTAAATCATAAAGCTTGACAAAATTTTTGAATAGTTATACATTTCATCATAGACGTATAACTATTTTATTGGAGGTTAGATATTTATGGCAATTGTTAAAACCTTATCCAAAGGGCAGATTGTGATCCCTGCGGAGATAAGAAAGAGATATCACATCGAACCCGGAACAGAAATCCAGATCATGGAGTATGGTGGTATCATCTATCTTATCCCTCCTGTTGAGGACCCTATCAAGGCAGCTTGCGGGGTATTACCTCCTCAACCTTCTCTTTCTGAGAGACTTGTTAGGGAGCGGAAAAAGGAGTTTAAATGATGCCAAAGGGGTCATTTATTTTCGATAGTTATGCTCTATTAAAACTCTTTCAAAAAGAGAGAGGGTATGAAAAGGTGGTTCATCTCCTTGAAGAAGTAAGGAAATCAGGAACTACCAAATATCTAAATGCCATCAATCTTGGTGAAATCGTCTATTCAACCAAAAGGGAATTTGGGGATCAAAAGAAGTTAGAGGTTCTTGCGAATATCGAAAGGTTAAACTTCACGATTTTACCAGTTTCTAACAACCTGATATTTCAGGCCTCAGAATATAAAGCCCAATACAACATCTCTTATGCTGACTGCTTTGCCCTTGCTTCTGCTTTAGAGTATAAAGCTATTTTAGTAACCGGAGATCCGGAATTCAAAAAGGTAGAACATTTAGTAGAAATAGTTTGGGTGTGATAGGTTCCCAATAGGTTGCGCAATTAGATTGGCAGGCTGCCCGTCCTCCGTAGCAGAGCTACTGCGGAGGATGGAAAGCCTGCGGCTGCAAACACGAATCACAGGCGCGGTATTTTTTAGGTCAGTAGTGACTTATAAACGGCTTCGGTTTTGGGGGAGGGTTCGACTCCGAGGACGGCGGAAAGGGTTCTTTTTAAGCGGCTATAAACTGATAATGCCTCATTCCTGCGGCCAAGCCGCTGATAGCAAGTCATAAGGTGCTGGTAAAGGTCCTCTGCGACATCATCCACTTCTATTCCTCGCTGGTAATATTGGATCGCCTTTTCCCATCGTTCTGTCTTTTCCCGGCAATGGCCTAACCATGTAACACCCCATAAAAACTTACTTCTCAAACGCTCTCGTAAAGATATCATCCAGGCCTGTTCAATTTCACCAGTGAGAAAGGGGCCCTTATACATTTCCAAAGCTTTTTCAATGAGTCGAATGGTATTTTCTGTCAACCCATCTTTTTGTTTCTCCTCTGCTTGTCTTAATATTCGTTCAAATGCCCAGACATCCACCCAGCAATATCTATCGTCCAGTGTGAGTTTTCCTTCTCTTAGCTGAATGGTTTTATCATGTCCAACCAACTGACGGAGTCGATGTAAATTGGTTACAAATGAATGGTGTGCATCGTCACCGTCAGCCTCTGGCCATAAAGCATCGGCTAACTTGCTCTCTTGCACATCTCTTCCTCCAAAGGCAATCAATGCCTTGAGCATGGAAAGGGGTTTTTGTTGTGCTTTTCGTTGGAATTGGATCGGTTTCCCATCTTTGATAAGCTCAAACCGCCCCAGGGTGAATACCTTTAAAGGCCATGGCCAATTTTCTAAATCGAGATGTGGTTTCTCAGGAGTCAGTTTTCTTTTTTTGATTATTTCTTGAACATATTCCAATTCAATTCCGGCGTCCAATGCCCTGCCACAAAGCATGGACATGGTTGGTGGATGATCAATAAAAGTTTCAATGATCTCCTCCTTCCTCCCAATTACTAAGGCTTCTCTTAAAAATGAGATCCCGGAAGCTTCCTTCCGCTCATCGAAGGCAAACCGTGACCTGGCTAATAAGATGTAAAATTTTTGCAGATTATTATTTGCCCGTGTAGCCATGCGGGAAGCCTGCGATAGATGAGCGATGGCTTCTTTGTGTTTCCCAAGTTCATGCATCACATGGGCTTTCATGATGAGAGCGAAAGCATGGCTGAGTGGAGATCCTACGTCATTAGCTAATTTCAAAGCCATGTCAGCATGAAGAGATGCCTGCCGGGTATCTTTCTGGGCTAAGGCTTGCCTGGTTCTCTGCATATGGTAAAGGAATTGGTTCCATTTTGTGAGACGAGGTAAAGACGCCTCAACCTTTTTGAGGAAGTTTCCGGCCGCTTTAAAATCCTGAACATTCAGGGCGCTCGCCGCCCCCTGGCCCCAAAACCAGTGATCAACCGCGTGGACCCCGGTTTTTTGTGATAATTCCAACCCCCCAGATACGACTCTTAAAACCTCCTCATGCATTCCTATAAATCTGTAAAAATATGCTTCCATGTATTTCCCCATGAGTAGAGTCAGGGGAGGGGCATTCCGGGAACGCAACAATTGCCTCAGCAAACTAACGATATGCGAAGCTTTTCCCATTTGCCCGGTGATGAATCGGTAGAAAGCCACCTGGAACAAAGTATTTATTCTCACCTGAGTATTAGGGCATGCTTCTGCCAGAGAAAATGCACGATCGGCCCAGGCATCAAGTTCAGGATGCCAGGGTTGTCTGGCTATCAATATTGAGACCATCATAGAGGCCACACGAGCTCCAATCTCCGCCGAAGGGAATTCTTTGACCTCACGACGTAGCTCTTCAAGGACCTGTACCCAGTGGTCAAAAGGAGAAAAGTCTTTACCCTCTTGCCAGATAGAATAAACCAGGGCTGACCAGGACTGGAACATCCCAGTGGTCTCTTTTTGGTTTTTAAATCCATTAAAGGCTTTTTCAAAAAAGGACCGGCTTAAGGAGAAATCAAAAGGAAGTCGGCATTCACCCCTCCAATAAAAAAGCCAGGGATTATTCTCTAAGATGTCCATGGGGAGACTGTTCAACCAATCTTCGAGGGGACGATACCTGCCCTGGGCTACCATGAGTGGAGCATGTTTACTGATTAACTGGATCAGAGAATCCCAATCATTTATGTCTTTCAGGAGAGAAGCGGCAGATTCTGTCTGGCCATCCTCTTCGAGGAGTTTTGCTGCACGACGGAGCAAAGTTAAAAGAGTATCCTGGGAGAATGTTTCCCTGGCACGAAGGAGTAAAAAATCTCTATACAAAGGATGATATTGGTAAATAGGCTCTTTATGAAATCTTCTCTCAGTGAAGTAATTATTCCGGCTCAACGTGGAAAGGATGCGGCTCGCATGGGGGAGGTCAGTGAGTGTTTCTGCCATTTTGGCTGTCATCCTGGGCAGAAAAGCTGTTTTAAGGAAAAACTCCTGTATCTCTTTATCTGTTTTATCGAAGAGTTCTTTCCCAAAATAGTCTACGATCTCATCCGGTGTGAGCTTGCCGAGCATTTGAGGTTCAATGCCCCTCTTCATACTCTCAAGCATCAATATCAGCCCAGCGGCCCATCCATCCGTTGTGTTGTGTAAGTGCCGGATGGTCTCCTTTGGTAGCTTCTGTCGGGTTTTTGACCTGACGATTGATCCTGACTCTTCTGGATTCAAGCGGAGTTCTTCCCATCCAAGATTACCCATCAGATTATTAGCGCGTAAGCGGATTAAAGCCGGAGGAGGTTCAGTCCGGCTGATCAGGATGACATTTATTCCTTCAGGAATTCTGGATAGTCCATTTAAAATCACTTCGTGAAATGGTGAATTGGCTGGGACTTCTTGGTAGTTATCAAAAACAATGATAAATCCCCCTTCATCCCCCTTTTTCAAAGGGGGAAAAACACGAGTCCCCCCTTTTACTCCCTCCCTTGTTAAATCCCCCCTTGGTCCCCCCTTTTCGAAATTCCCTCTCATTCCCCCCTTTTGTAAAGGGGGGTGAGGGGGGATTAACCGGCTGTAAAGCTCTTCAAAATATCGATAAGTAAAGGTGGGGACGTCTTGGAGATATTCTGGAGTAAGAAGTGGGAGTGGTTTTCGTTTTTTGGGTGAAGCTCTTTTTGCAGCCTGACCCAGGTAAAAGAAAAAAGTCGCTGGGTCGGTATCCCCCTGGTCGATCTGGTACCAAAGGCAAGGGAGCTTGCGTACTTCGAGGTAACTTGCGACAAGAGTAGTTTTCCCACAGCCAGGAGGCCCGGAAACCCAGATCAGTGGATGTTTCCGCATGCGGTCCAACAGACTAAAAAGCCGCTTCCTGGAAAAAACACCTGAGAGGATGGGACGGGTTATCTTGCTCATAGAAATAAAAGTGAACTAAAGTGACTAAAGTGAGCTAAAGTGCCTAAAGTGATAAAAAATTCTACAATGGAGAATCATTTATTGTGAGACCAGTTTATAAAACTTGTATCGAGGAGTCAACAGGAATTGGAAGGTAGAATATGGAAGATAGAGTGGAGAAGTTCAAAGGAGAAGGGACACTCCTTATTGAAATATCAGAGCGTCCCTCCGTCTAAGGGCTATTTCGGCAGTTCAAATGTTCCTGTTGACCTGGAGCAGGCTGCGGCGGTATCCGGTGGTATTCTGCCGTAGACAATCCGGCGCTCGCTTTTGGCACCGCCTGTGATGCCTTTCCATTTGCCAGTTCCGTAGAGAATCTTGGTGAATCTTTCTGTATCGACACGGCCAAACTCCATCATAATAATGTCTCCATCAGGATCTATTAATTTAATATAACCCTTCTCGGTACTTTTGCCGGGAATTATCTGGCCGACAGCAAATATATGGGTGGTAAAGTTGTGAAAGACTTTGTTCTCGTGATTACTCATAACAATTCCCCAGCCCTCTGCACCGAAGACGCTCGATTCTTCGCTCGAATACAACATTTTTACCTTCCCGGAGTGGCATTCGGTAATATCAAAAGGTGTCTCTGCTTGGGCAATAGGGGTGACTAAAATTAAAAGAAAACAAATGCCACCACTCCCATCATCCATTTTTTGCTGGAAATCATGATACACCTCCTTGTTGGTTTAACACCTATTTCTTCAGCAATCCTTCATGCCCAGAGGGCACCCACAAATGATGAAAATGATTACTAAGAACGAATTTTAAGAAAGATTTGGCTAATTACCCTAATGATAACGAATTTCACGAATAAAACCTATTCGTGTCATTTGCTGTCATTCGTGCTATTAGTTTCTATTTCTTTGGCAGTTCAAATGTTCCAGTGTGTCGGTAGCAAACTTGACTTGTATCAGGGGTAATCCGCCTCCCCTGGGTGATCACTTTGATTCTCCCTTCGCCTTTGATGCCTTTCCACTTGCCAGTGCCCGATAGAAAC
>DYHU01000549.1 GCA_020724025.1 Syntrophorhabdus sp.
TTAACCGTTTCGGCCTCCTACCTCTCCTTGACCGTTCCCCTTTTTCGCTGAGCGAGGGACAGAAGAAGCGGGTCTCTTTCGCCGCCGCATTGGCAGTCAAACCCGATCTGATCGTTCTCGATGAACCGACCGCCGGGCAGGATGAACTCTTTCGCCGTGAGTTAACCGGTTTCATCGCCCGGCTCCGGAAGGAAGGACGAACCATTGTGCTTGTGACTCATGACCTCGAATTTGCTGCCGAGCATGCAAACCGCTGGCTTGTCCTATCAGAGGGACGGGTGATTGCGGATGGCCTGCCTGATGAGGTGATGGCCGAATCAATGGCCATGCCAAAAGCAGGGCTCCGGCCCACTCAGCGTTTTCAACTCACCCAGGCCATAAAACATCTCGCGGAGGAAAAAGCTTGAAACGATTCACCCTCGATCCCCGTTCCAAACTCATCTTGGCATCCGTTGCCACCGTTTTGTTGATGATCTTCAATCACTGGACTTCCCTGGCCGCCTCCCTGGGAATGCTGGTGATCACCGTCCTCTTTCTTCACCTCGGTCGTCCCTGGCTCAATTTCTTAAAAAACCTGGGGTTTGCCGGCCTCGCCTTTTTCATCATCGCCTGGCTGGCTTTTGATCTGCTGACCGGCATCGTATCCGGCCTTCGCTTGCTTGCCATCGGGACGGTCTTCTTCCTCTTCTTCCAGACCACCCCGCCCGACATGCTGTCCAATGGACTGCTCAAGATGGGGCTTCCCTATCCCTTCGCCTTTGTGCTCAGCGCATCCATGCAATTTGTCCCTGTCCTCATCCGTCGTGCGAGAAACATCCGTGACGCCCAGCGCGCCCGGGGCATCCCCATTGAAGGCGGCCCAAGGACACTCCTCCATCTACCTGCGCTCGCTGGCCCTCTGTTGATTCAAGCATTCAAATTTGCGGATGAACTCGCAGAAGCCATGGAGGCCCGTGGTTTCGGAATATCGGGTCGCCGTTTCCGCTACGAACCGCGCTTCAGATGGATGGATTGGATGGCTGTCGCAGTGAGTCTTATTGCCTTAACTCTGGCGCTCTCGATTCAAATCCTGTGAATCACTGCCAAAAGCGAAGGGATGTCGGGATGGGAACGGTGTTGAATAAATTGTATAATCTATTCATCGTTATGCCAATTCAACATAGTCAACAATGTCCCCTATGTGTCTAATATAAAATCTTAGAGGGGTCAACGTTTAAGGAATGTTTACAAAACCTGCAATCAAAAAATGCTTATCGAAGGAAAAAGCCTTCTTAATCTTTTGCCTCTTCATGATCACAAAACTGACGGCATCCGTATAACTGAAATTCTGATCGCCATATTTCGCCAAGATCAATTCCCCTTCTGCCTCAACATCCTCATTTGAAAAAACTTTCAAAATCCGTGGGCTCGCCTTTAATTTCTCAAGAAAAGCAATAGCCGGTTGATGACCCAACTCGTTCAAAATGATGATATAGGTCTCGGCAATCACAAAATTACTGGTTATTAAATTTCTGTGATTTTTTAAGAGCGAAGGATAACTTGAGGCAGCCTCTTTGTGGTGGGAATCATCTTTGTCCGCCAGGGCAATCCAGGCGCTCGTGTCAATAAATATATCCTCAAGGACCGTCATTTTTTCTTCGATCTGGCGTATTTGTGAATATATTGATCATG
>DYHU01000123.1:0-6365 GCA_020724025.1 Syntrophorhabdus sp.
TCTCCACTCTTCCACAATGAAGTAGAGCGTTGGAATAAAAACCAATGTGAGGAACATCGAGACCGTGAGGCCTCCGATCACGGCAATGGCCAGAGAGGCATTCGTCTCAGCGCCCTCTCCGAATCCGAGGGCCATCGGGGTCAGGCCGAAGACCGTTGTGAGAGAGGTCATCAGGATCGGCCTGAGCCTCACCCTGCCTCCCTGTATGATGGCCTCCTTTAATTCCATTCCCTCCTCCTTCCGGAGCCGGTTGATGTAATCGATCAGGATGATCGCATTGCTCACGACAATGCCGACCATCATGATAATTCCGATGAAGGAGATCACGCTCAAAGTATTGCCGGTGAGAAAGAGCGCCCAGATGACGCCGATAATCCCCAGGGGCACCGAAAGCATGATCAGAAAGGGATGGAGCAGAGAGGCGAATTGAGAGGCTAATACCATGTAGACTAAAAGAATGGCCAAAACTAATGCAAAGATGAGCATTTGAAAGGCTTCTTTCTGTTCTAAACGAGCTCCTTTAAGGGTAACGCCGAACCCTTCCGGGATCTTCATCCTGGAAATCTTCTCCTCGATTTCAGAAGCAATCGAGCCGAGATCCCTTCCGCTTGTATTGGCGGTGACGTGAACAATTCTTTGTTGATATTTCCTTTCCAATTGAGCAGGGGTGGTTGTCCGAAGGACCTCTGCCACATTCTCCAATGGAACGACCTTCCCATCCAGCGCTGGAATGGGAAATCGATTTAAATCCTCTGACCTTCTTCTATCCTCTTCACGGAGTCTTACCCTCACATTATGTTCACGGCCTGTTTTAGGATCGACATAGATGGCTGCTTCAATCCCTTCGATGGCTCCTCTGACAATCTCTGCCACTCGAGAGGTGGTAAGTCCCAGAGCCGACAGTCGATCCTGACGAATCTTGACCTGATATTCTGGCAACCCTTCTTCACGGCCAATCTGAATATCAGTGACCCCCTGAACCTCCTTAAGAATTTCATCCACCTCTTTTGCCAACCGGCTTCCTGTGGCGAGATCATACCCGAGGATTTCGATATCGATGGGTTCATCCGCCCCAAAAGTGATCACTCTGGAAATGATTCCTCCTGGAAAAACAGTGATGATCGTTCCAGGGATACTTCTCAACTTTCCTCGGAGAGACCGAGCGACCATCTCTGATGACCTTTCCCTCTCTGACTGATCGACAAGCATGATCGAGGCCATTCCGGTATGGGGACCGGCAAACCTTCCCCCGAAGATAACAGATCGGCCTCTTCCTGAACCCGCCCTTGCCCAAAGGGAGGTCATCTCAGAGACATCTGAAAAGATCACTCCTTCCACTTCTTCTACCACTTTCTTTGTCTCCTCGAGAGAAGAACCCACAGGAAGCCTTATGGCCATTCTGACCTGTCCTTCATCTGAAGGAGGGAAGAACTCTGTTCCGATTAAGGGGATGAGGAAGAGTGTCCCGGCAAAAACACCTACTATTCCTGAAACCACAAGCTTTCGATTGGATAAAGAGAAGTTAAGGACCTTCTGATAATGCTGATCCATCCAGAGGAAGAAGGGTTGGGTTTTTTGAAGCATGCTCCGGATCCATGAGGGTTTTGCCGACACCTTTCTGGGACGGAGGAATTTTGCCGTGAGAAGAGGAACGAGGGTCAATGAATCGAAGAGGGAAGCCAAAAGAGAGAAGGCAACGGTATAGGCCATCTGAACGAATAATAAGGCCGCAATCCCCTTGACAAAAGCTAAGGGGAGAAAGACGATGACGCTGGTGATGGTGGCCGCCACCACTGGTTTGCTCACCTCGGATGCCCCTTTATAGGAAGCCTCCTCAGGAGATTCACCTAATTCCATATGGCGGTTGATATTCTCTAATACAACAATGGCATCATCGACCAACCTCCCCACTCCGAGCGCCAAACCTCCCAAAGTCATAATATTGAGTGTAAACTTCCCAAAATGGAGGAGCACAAAAGTGGAGATGATGGAGATGGGAATCGAGTGAGCAATGATCAAAGTGCTCGTCCCGTTTCTGAGAAAGAGAAGAATGACAATGACCGCAAGAAGCGCTCCTATGATGGCTTCCTTTTGGAGGTTCTTAATCGATTTCCGGATAAAGGTGGACTGGTCAGAGACGATATTGACGGAGACCCCTTTGGGGAGTTCTTTTCGAATTTGAGGAAGGGCCCCAAGAACATTGTCCACCACGGAGACGGTATTTCCTCCGATCTGTTTTTGAACGCCGACGATGATTCCTCTCAATCCATTGACATGAACTTCGGTCTCCGCATCCTCAAATCCATCTTTGATCTTCCCAATATCCCTCAAGCGAATGGGAACCCCCTGATGTTGATGGACCACGATTTCCTCTAAGTCCCGGATCTCTGAAGATCGGCCAAGGGTTCGCACACTATATTCTCTTTGTACGGTCCTCAGGCTGCCTCCAGGTTTATCCATATGGCCTGCCCGAACAGCTTGGGCGACTTTATCCAGGGGAAGATTCATCCTCTCCAGTTTAGATCGATCCAGTTCCACCTGGATTTCTCTGATCTGACCACCAAAGACATTGGCAGAGGCGACCCCTTTCAGGCTCTCCAGTCTTGGAGCGATAAAGTCCTCTGCCAATTCTCTAAGGCGAAATTCGTCCATCGGACCGGTGATGGATAAGACGATCACCGAGATCTGCGAAGGGTCAAATTTAAAGATGACCGGTGATTTGGCATCGGCGGGAAAGAGATCCTGAATCTGGCTGAGGTTTTGTTGGATATCTGTGGAAGCAACGTTGAGATCTGTCCCCCAATAAAATTCAACCGTAACGATAGAAATTCCTTCTCTTGAACGTGAGGAGACATAGCGAACATTCTGAATTCGGCTTACCCGTTTTTCAATAAGCCGAGTGATGGTAATTTCAACATCCTCAGGACTGGCTCCTGAATATTCGGTTACGACGGAGATGATCGGATAGGAAATTTCCGGAAAGAGATCGATGGCAAGGTTTGAAAAAGCGATGGCCCCGAGGAGGATGATCCCAATGGCCACCATCAATCGGGCCACAGGGTTCTTCAGGGATCCCCGGATGATATCCATAAAATCCTAACTCCCTTCAATGACCCGAACGATTGAACGATCCCTGAGCGATTCCTGTCCTCTCACAACCACTTGATCGCCCTCAGAGACTCCTTCAACCACCTCGATATAGGCGTCCTGTTCAAAACCTGTGAGGATCGTCCTTTTGAAGGCTTGATTTCCCTTCACGATGTAGATGATCTTCGATCCCCCCTCCTCCATCGCTGCATACCTTGGGATGACAAGAGCTTGAGGTTTTTGAGAAAGGACCATTTCGATCTTTGCAAACATCCCCGGTTTGAGCAATCGTCCGGAATTAGGGATGTAGATTTCTGCCTGTATGGTTCGAGTGGCCAATTCGAGGGCGCTACTGATCTGGGCGATCTCACCTTCAAAGACTTTGCCTGGAAAGGATTCAGTCTGAATCTTCGCCTTCATCCCCAATTTTAGAAGGGGGATATCTTTCTCCAATATATTGGCGATCACTTTTAAGGTCTCTATATGGATGAGGCTCACGACAGGAGTGGAAGGGGAGACCAAGGCTCCGACATCGGTATATTTCCTGCTGATCTCACCGGAAAAGGGAGCCGTGATCTGTGTATACTGAAGACGAGTCTGCTCTTGCGCTAAGATCGCCTCCATCTCTTTTAACTTCGCTTGGCTCGCTTCCCTCACTTCCTGACGAGCCCCTTCTCTGAGGAGTTTCAGATGTTCTCGGCTTGATCCCAATTGGGCTTCAGCAACATTAAACTCCATCTCTGTCAAATCCCACTCCTTCTTGGAGATCACCTGTCTCTTATAGAGGGCTTCTATTCTTTCCCGGTGAAGTTTGGCATTCTCAAAACGAGATTGAGCCTGCCTGACGGCCTCCTCAGCCTGGCGCAATTCCTCTACTCTTGTCCCCGTCTGAATCTCAGTGAGATGGGCTCTTGCCTGGGAGACTTTGGCTTCGGCTTCCCTTACCTTCTGGAGATATTCGGTCCGGTCAATCTTTGCAATGACCCTCCCCTGTCGGACAGAGTCTCCCAAGCGGACATCGATCCGCTCCAGATAGCCGGAGACCTTTGGAATGAGATCGACCTGCATGAGAGGCGCAATATCTCCTGTCATGGAGATGGAATAGATGAGATGTTTTCGGACGACAGGGGAAACCTGTACGGGAACCTCACCCCTTTTCACCCGGTTGGCTGCAGACTTCTTCTGAGTGAGCGCCAGTCCTCGATAGAGGGTCAACGCAGCAAGCATGAGGATGATGAAAATGAGAAGCCATTTCCGATGTCTTTTGATCTTCTCTAAGAGAGAATCGGAATGTTTTGAAACATCGTTCATGTCCCTTGCTCCCAGGAGGTCAAATAGCGCTCCTGTTCCTTCGTGAGTTGGTCGATTTCGATGCCCATGGAAAGGAGTTTGATCCGTGCGATCTCCCGATCAATCGCTTCGGGAACCGGATAGACCCTTCGTTCCAGGGTCCGGTGATGCCGGACCAGATATTCGGCCGAAAGGGCCTGGTTGGCAAAACTCATATCCATTACACTGGAGGGATGGCCTTCTGCGGAGGCGAGGTTGATCAGCCTTCCTTCCCCCAGGAGATAGATCCTCCGGCCATTCTGGAGTTGAAACTCTTTGACGAAGTCGCGGATCTCTTTTTGCGAGACGGTGATCTCACCGAGCCCGGTCAGATCGAGTTCCACATTGAAGTGACCCGAATTGGCGACGATGGCCCCATCCTTCATCTTCAGGAAGTGCTCTTTCCGGATCACACCTACATTTCCGGAGACGGTGCAGAAGATATCTCCTGCCTCGGCGGCCTCGGCCATGGTCATGACGCGATAGCCGTCCATCACGGCTTCCAGGGCCCTCAGGGGACTAACCTCGGTGACGATCACATTCGCTCCCATCCCTTTCGCCCTCATCGCCAACCCTTTTCCGCACCATCCATAACCTGAAACGACAAAGTTTGACCCAGCCATCAACCGGTTGGTCGCCCGGAGGATGCCATCGATCGTGGACTGTCCGGTCCCATACCGATTATCAAAGAAGTGCTTCGTCTCCGCATCGTTGACGGCAATCACAGGAAATCTCAATACCCCGCTCTTCTCCATGGAGCGGAGCCGGATCACACCGGTCGTCGTCTCCTCGGTTCCGCCGATTAACCCATTGATCATCTCTTCCCTCTTGGGCGCCGAAAGCCCCTTCGCCCAACTCCTCAAAGAAGGGATGAGGTCCTCCCATTTTTCGAGGGCGATGAAGTGAAGGGAGGAGACGAGGTCTGCTCCGTCATCCATGGTGAGGTTGGGGAAGAAGGCCAGCGCCTCCCGGATGTGCGCATAATAGGTTTCGCTATCTTCGCCTTTGATGGCAAAGACGGGGATCTTTAACTCCTTGACCAGGTAGGCGGCCACATCATCCTGCGTGCTTAAAGGATTGGAAGCGCAGAGGCTAAGCTCCGCTCCTCCTGCCAGTAACGTCCTCATGAGAGCCGCTGTCTCCGTTGTCACATGGAGACAGGCTGAAAGCCGGATCCCCTTAAGGGGCTTCTCCTTCTCAAATCGGCTCCTGATCAGCTTCAAAGCAGGCATGGCCATCTCCGCCCACTCCATCCGAAGACGGCCCTTCTCCGCCAGTGAAATATCCTTAATGTCGTAATCCATCCATCCTCCAAATTCGGAATTCCCCCCACCCTCTCCCTCCCCCTCGAGGGGGGAGGGCTGGGGAGGGGGTGCCGCACTCCGCATTCTTTCAGCTTCGCGCCCTTTCTCAATTCCTCTGAATTTTGGTCATTGGAGCCTGTTTGGTAATTGGAATTTTTCTCCCTATCTCCTTTTCTCCCTATCACCCCATCTTGTTCTATCTTACAGTTTCGCCGCTTTTCTCAATTCCTCTGCCCGGTGGGTTTTCTCCCATGTAAATCCGGGCTCGTTTCGGCCGAAATGGCCATAACATGCGGTCTGTTTGTAAATGGGCTTGAGAAGGTCGAGATACTGAATGATGGCCTTTGGTCTCAGGTCGAAGTGCTCCATGGCAATCCTGGCGATCTCATCCGGCGGAATCTTAAAGGTCCCGGAGGTATCGATCATGAAGGAGACGGGTTTTGCCTTCCCGATGGTGTAGGCGATCTGAACCTCGCATTTTTCAGCCATCCCGGCCGCCACGATGTTCTTGGCCACGTGCCTGGCCATATAGGAGGCGCCCCGGTCCATCTTCGATGGATCTTTCCCTGAGAAACAGCCTCCTCCATGGCTTCCCACGCCGCCGTAAGTATCGACGATGATCTTTCTGCCGGTCAGACCGCAGTC